>CAUZSY010000128.1:0-5548 GCA_963582725.1 Candidatus Thalassarchaeaceae archaeon | reverse complement strand
CTATCGCACCGCTCTTGAAGCCCTCGATGAGACAGGTGCTGCCGAGCGACGACGCGTACCAGTCGCACGCTCCGACATCATCCACCAACCGCTCAGACACAGCTGCCAGATCAGCCATGTGCTGCTCGATCCCGAAGTCAACCTTCCTCTCCCGGTGGCCTTCGGGTGGTGCCGTTCTGTTCTTCTCACGCGTCTCTATGTAGTGGACGGGACGCTGTTCGACCCACGCTGCGAGCAGCGTCCTCCAGCCCTCGACGACCGAGGTCCAGCCCGGCACGAAGAGCAGCGGCCGGCGGGCTGCCGCGATCGCGTCCGTAGGCGTCCAGGTGAAGACGCGCAGCCGCCAGCCATCCGACGCCTCGACCATCCGCACGTCGAGGGTCGCGGCGACTTCACCGAGCGGGTCCTCGACGCCGTCACCACCAGTTCCGGCGGTCTGACCGGCTGACCGTCCGGAGAGCCGATCGTCTGGCCCATCACTTTCAGTTGCCTCGTCATCCCCCTCAGGCAACCTCATTGGCCTCCGACCGATAACACATGGGTGGTCTGCTTCATCGTGCCGGCCGCCGATGCGACGTCGCAAGCACTTGCAGAGTGGCGGTTGATGATTGACAATTTCAATCGGCGGCGGGTCGCCACTGGTCACCGAAGCGCTGTATGTCGCCGGCCGCCTCGTGCGCCTTCAGGTGAGAGATAGTCTGGTCGGCGGCCAGATGCATATCGGCGTCCGGCGAGTCGGCATACGCCTCCTCCGCGATCGAATCGACCTTGGTGCAACCCGCTTTCACCGCTTCGAGAACCTGCCGATGCCGACCGCTCCGATGCCTGATGTAGCGTTGCAGCAGTTCGTCAGGTTCGGCGCTGTAGAGGCCGTGAGCAGGGAACAGCATGGAGGGACGAAGTGAACGGATGTTTTCGAGATCCTTGAGGTATCGTGCCATGTCACCGTCTGAAGAGGGGACGAGAATAGTTCCGACCGTCGCCACCAGATCGGCCGAGACGACACCGACCTCGGATGCCAGACAGATGTGCCCCGGACAGTGCCCAGATGTTTGGAGCACCCGCCACGACACCCCTCCCGAAGGCCCTCCGACGCTCAGTTCATCACCATCCACGATCACCCGATCCCTGTCACACTCCGGGATGACCGTGTGCGTCTCCGCGGTCGCCCATATCGGCGCCTTGTAGATCTCCGCTATCCTGGGCAGGTCGCCGATGTGGTCGCCGTGTCGGTGCGTGTAGACAGTCGCGATGACATCGCCGCCGTCCGCGATGACCTCCAGTATGCGATCTTCGAGGATGGCAAGCGCTTCGGGCGTCCTTGCGGCTGGGTCTACGACGATCCTCTGGCCGCCCGCTTCGCCGAGGATGTAGCAGTTGGTGTGCGTCGAAGGCGGCAGCGTCGTGGTCGGCAGAGGCACGCATTCGACGCCGGGCGCGAACTCGATCCGATGCGAGCCGACGCCCGGATCGGCGGCCAGCGCCGCCGCCGCCGCCGAGACCTCGCCTCCGGCCTCTGCTAGCGCCGCGTCGAAGTCGCGCAACAGCGTGACGACGGGGGGCGGCAGCCGCATGCCGTCGTCCCGCCAGGCCGCCAGCGCGGCGGCCGGCGTCAGCCAGCGCATCTCGTCGAACTCGCTGCGATGTTCGAGCGGGCTCGGCTCGACCGTGCCGGTCGCTTCGTGCAGATGCCAGAATACGTTCTCGAAGCGCAGCGGCGCGATTGCTGGCGTCGTCCTCGTCGCGATGTGAGAGAGACCATCCGGGCTGCAGCCGATGTCGCCGCTGCGCACCGCTTGCAGCCACGCGTCCGCCTGTTCGAGAACGGCTAGCCGCTGCTCCTGCGATGTCGGCTCGACGCCGCTCTCGCTGACCGACCAGCCGATCTCCTCCACGACCTCGCGCAACAGCGCCGCTGCGGCCGGTCGCATGCCGGGCGAGATGCTACTGAATCGTGATGTCAGCATGCCTGCCGCCTTCGCGTCGCGCGCGCTGACACCGCCTCCCGGCAGGGCCCAGAAGCCCGGGAATGCGCGCAGAGTCTCGATTCGATGACAGAGCAGCACCTCGACGCCGGCCGCTCCATCACGCGAGATCAGCACCGAGGTCGAGGCGCGTGGCGTCCGAAGCTCGGGTCGCGGCGGCGTCCAGCCGCTCGGCGCCTCGTCCATGCAGCCCACTCGCCACACTGACCTTCAACCCCGCCGGCCACTCCGGTCAACACGAAGAGGCAGCCAGGGATTCTTCGCTGGCGCCGTAGGCCGATGAGAAGCGGAACGCCAGCATCGCGGCCAGCGCGAACAGCCCGCACAGCCGGAACGCGGTGTGGAAGTCGAACATGTCGTCGCGATGCACGGTGAGGTCCCAGACCACGCCGCCGATCAGCACCCCGACCAGCGAGGCGAGGGCGCGCAGGCTCTCGGAAACGCCCATCACCGAGCCGCGCTCGCCAGCCCCCGACAGATGCGTCAGGATGGTCATGTTTGAAGGCGTCACCAAGCCGTTGCCGAACGAGATCAGGGCGGCCGAGGCGAGCACCGACAGCATCGCCGCCGACGGTAGTGCATAGGGGATCGACGCGAGGCCGATGCCGGCGATGACCAGCCCGACCGTCATCAGACGACTGGAACCGTACCGGTCGGTCAACGGACCGATCAGTCTGCCCTGCGTGATGATGCCGCACAGGCCGATGAATGCGAACACCCAGCCGTTCTGCGTCTCGTCGAAACCCAGGCCGCCGTCGGCCACCGCCATCATCGTGAACAGGATGAATACGACGTGCATGATGGTGAACCCGGTCCAGTACAGCGTCATCGACCAGAGCGCCGGCGCGATGCGTGGCCGCACCAACATCCGACCGATGGCGCTGAAGTTGTCGCACAGCACGACCAGCGGATTGCGCACTTCGCGGCGGGCCGCTGGCCGGTCCGACACAGCGGCGTCAGGATCGGCGGAAGGCGAGCCGTCGGGGTCGTCGGAGGGATCGGTTCTCGGTAGACTCTCAGCCAGTCTGGTCGTCGCGACCAGCAGTCCGATGGCTGACAGGAGTGACGAGGCGAGACAGGGCAGGAGGTAGGGGTGGCTGTCGAAGACGGTGCCTTGGAATACGCTGGTGAATCCCCAAGCGGCCGGGTTCGAGAGCAGCCCCCCGAGGGCCGGTCCGAGCGTGAATCCGAGTCCGAAAGCTACTCCCAGCATGCCCTGCCGCCGGGCCACCTCGTGCGGCTCGGAGACATCGCCGATGTAGGCGCGGGTGACCGACAGATTGGCGTTGAAGACACCAGCCATCAGCCTCGCGAAGAGGGCCATCTGGAGCGAGGCCGATAGCCCGAAGACGATGAACCAGAACGAGTTTCCAGCGAGTCCTATCATCAGGACGGGACGCCTGCCGATGCGGTCCGAGAGCGATCCCCAGAACGGTGAGAAGAGGAACATCGCGCCGGCGTACGCGGCCATCAGGCCAGCCACCCAGATGCCGAGATCGGCGCCTTGCGGCGACAGGAACTCGACCATGTAGGTGAGGAACGGGATGACGATTCCGATGCCGATCATGTCGACCAGGACGACGATGAACAGGATGCCCATCGCGCCGCCACGGCGCTTCTCGCGGGCAGAATCGACTCCACCGACGTCATTCCCGTCGCTGCTCACGTTCTCACCTACCGTACACTCCCACCGGTTCTCCGCCAGCCGCTCGCTCGCGCGCCGTGCTTCAACCTCGCGCCTCGAATCGTTGCAGGACGTCTGCCGGACGCTTCATGGAGCGGGCCGACTTCGGGACGGCATGCTTGCTGACTCGGTTGTCGGCGGTCCGCGCGTGACGATCGGTCATCGTACCCCCGACGGCAACTCGTCGCATGCGATCGAAGTCCCGGCCTTCGGCCTCGGCGTATTCCAGATGACCGAGGCCGACGAGTGCAAGAATTCAGTCTTGTTCGCTCTGCTGAACGGATACCGACACATCGACACGGCGATGGCGTACGGAAACGAGGCCGGGGTCGGCGAGGCGATTCGCGCGAGCGGCGTGCCGCGCAACGAGATCTTCGTCACGACGAAGCTGCGGCAGCCGCACGCGACCGGCGAAGCGGAGGCCGAGAAGCGCTGCCGACAGAGCCTCGACAAC
This sequence comes from Candidatus Thalassarchaeaceae archaeon, assembly GCA_963582725.1. Taxonomy (GTDB): domain Archaea; phylum Thermoplasmatota; class Poseidoniia; order Poseidoniales; family Thalassarchaeaceae; genus CAUZSY01. The sequence goes on along the minus strand of CAUZSY010000128.1, from coordinate 1,425 downwards.
CTCGGCCTCGACCACATCGACCTGTATCTGGTGCACGCGCCGGCCGAGAACGTCGAGCATCGCGAGTCGACCTGGCGCGGCATGGAGAACTGTCTCGAACAGGGTCTCGCCCGAGCCATCGGCGTGTCGAACCACGGCGCCCACCATCTGGACCGGATGCGAGCTGCCGCGCGCTACTTGCCGGCGGTCAACCAGATCGAGGTTCATCCGTGGCTGCAGCGGCCGGCGCTGCTGGCGGCGACCAGAGCCATCGGTGCGACCCCGATGGCGTACTCGCCGCTCGCCAGAGGCCACAAGGTGACCGACCCGAGTCTCGTAGCGATCGCGGAGCGGCTCGGTTGCACACCTTCTCAAGTGGCGATTCGATGGTGTATCGACGCGGGCTGCATAACCATCCCGAAGTCATCCGACGAGGGCCGCATCATCGAGAACATCGGCTCGCTCGACATTGACATCTCGTCAGAAACAGAGGCGCTCGCCGCTCTTGAAGCGAACTACGTCTCCGGCTGGGACCCCACTTCAGACCCCTGACCAGTCTTGCGATTTCCGAAGGACCAGCCCACCTCGGAGGAGGGAGATGCCAGAGATGCAGGCCAGCCCTGCGGTGGCTCCACGTCATCGAACTCGGTTCGGAGACTTGACGGCTGACCGTCTCCTCGGCGGAGCGTGGACCGCACCGGACCGTTCCGTGAACCGGAGACAATCGAGGAGGATCTCGAACTGCTCCGCGTCGCCATCGACATGGGCCTCGACCCCTTCCCGGAGCGCCGCCAGTGGCCGTGGCAGAAGCTCGGACGGATCGCCCTCGCCTGGTTCATGGCGATCATCGTCCTGTCATGGGTGTCCCGCGCACTCATGAGATTCATCTGATAGTAGGACCCTCACCCTCGCTCACCCTCTGTCCATGAACCTTCATCCCCTCGCTCTGCCTTCTCTTTCAGTTTCCATCCGAGCCTGACGCGCTCTGGAGCAGAGGCTCGAATAACCGAGCAGTCGTGCGGTTGCGTTGAAATACGGCCGCCCGGTCCCGGGGTTGCTCACAGCCCCTTAGTGTAGCGGTCCATCATGTGTGACTCTGGATCATACGACCCTGGTTCGAATCCGGGAGGGGCTACTTCACCTCGTCGAGCATATAGAGAGGGCACCGATTCCACGATGAGAAATACGACTCATTCGTCATTCCACGAATCAGGCTCAACGCTCAATTTCCCGAGCGAACGAAACGAGTGGAGTTCAACCGCTTCGATTCTTGAGTGAGGCAAGGGGCTCCCTCGATTCGCGAGTGAGGTGTTAGAACCGGAAGCTGGCGTTGACCTCGTCGAGAGTCTTTGACGCCGGCCGGAGATGCGCATCATCGAGGTCGCAGAGCGGCGTGTCACAGAGATTCTGCGCCTCGTCGGCCGTCGGCATTGTCGGGTCGTGATG
>CAUZSY010000127.1:0-5558 GCA_963582725.1 Candidatus Thalassarchaeaceae archaeon | reverse complement strand
GGTTACCGTCCAGAGTTGAACGGTTGGGCAGTATACTGGTGGGTTGTTGCGCACAGGTCATGCAACGATTATAGGGGGTGCGCGGACGCGGTTCGTTATCTGTTGATGCAGGTGTGCGAGGGCGAGCGAAGACGCGTGTGAACGGTCGGAGCGAGTCGTGGTGCATATTGGTCGGCAGTACTGGGAGTGGACCGGATGCAGGGGTTGCAGAGCGGCATGAAAGGGAGAGGAGGGGGTGCCACTGTTCTGAGCCTGCAGCGGTTCGAAGTCGAATCTGGAGCGATCGCCCGGCAGCGGGCCGACGGTTACCACCGCTATCACATCGAGACCACGACGACCGATGACCGACAGGCGATCCCTCGCCGGTTCAACGTCACGGTGGGAAAGGTCGGTCTGGCGAAGCTGATCCTGAAGGAGTTCTGGAAGTACAAGGGCAACATGGAGGTGATGCTCTCGAGACCGTGCACCTACGGTGTCTTCTCGGGCCCGGTCGGCGGCTTCGCGCCGCGACCCGACCTGTGCGTCGGTTGTCTGCGTTGCAGCATCCAGCATCCTGAATTCGTCAAGGTGACCCACAATCCCGCTCACCTCGCTCTCGGTGACTCCTACATGACGCACGGTCATGTCTGGACCATCGATGAGGAGGCGCGCAAGGGCGATGTGCCGGTTCGCGGTCAGGGCTACCGCGGTCGCTTCGGTGGTCCCGGCTTCGACATGATGCTGACCGACATGTCCGAGATCATACGGCCGAGCCGAGATGGCATCCACGGCCGCGAGTTGATCGGCACTTCGGTCGACATCGGCAGCAGGCCGATGCACCTGTCGTTCGACGAGACCGGCGGCCTGACCGGCGCGACTCCTCGGCTGTTCACCATCCAACTGCCTTTCTTCCTCGATTCGCTGCCGCCGAAGGTCGCTTCGCCGCTGCTCCGGCGAATCTGGGCTGCGACGGCTGCTGAGACGGACACCCTCGCCGTGCTGCCGGCCAAGGCGGTCGCCGAGGAGAATCTCGATTCACCGCACGTGGTGCCGATCCTCTGCGCCGAAGCGGGCGCCCCTCCGGTCGCCGAGCAGGTGCGAGCCCTGCCCCAGGCTCGTATGTTCGAGTTTGACGGCTGGGACGAGGTCGCCTGGTTGGACGCGCGCGCCGCTGCGGGAGAACGACAGGTCGCGGTTCGGCACGGCTACGGCACCGGCTGGCTCGGTCAAGTGCACAGGATGGTCTCGGCCGGCGTGCCGGTCATCCATCTGGTGGCAGACGGTCACGGTCGAGGTGGCGAAGGCCGCTTCATCATGGAGATGCTGAAGGAGGTCCACATGTCTCTGATCGAGAACGGCAGCCGGGACCGATTGACATTGATCGGCAGCGGCGGCATCGTCGCAGCCGATCACCCGCCGAAGGCGGTCATCTGCGGTCTCGACGCGGTCGGTATCGACAATGCGGCGCTGGTCGCCCTTCAGGGCCGACCCGACGGTGAGATGCGGGACGGCAGCCTGACGGAGATGCGAATGCCGAAGAAACTGGACGAGGCGTGGGGCGTCCATCGGCTGAAGAATCTGTTCGGCTCATGGCGCGACCAGATGTTGGAGATCCTCGGCGCGATGGGGATCCGCGAGGTGCGGCGCCTGCGAGGCGAGTTCGGCCGCTCGATGATGGTCGACGATCTGGAGGCGGAAGCCTTCGGCGACATCGAGGGATTCAACGGAGGTGGTGTGTGATGACGACCAGCGAGATCAAGATGCCGAGCGACGCTCTGATCGGCAAGACGACGCACCTGATGCACGACGGATTCACGGCTCGTACGAGCGGTGAGTTCGGACTGCCGGAGGCGCTAGGCGATGCGCGCTGGACGGACGAATTGATCGTCGCGACCTGGTACATGGCCGAGCACGGCAGAATCCCCGACAGCATGAACTACCGGACCGGCAAGAGCGACGGCGGCTTCGACAGACTCAATTTCAAGTTCCTCGAAGAAGCCGAGTGGCTGGCCCATACCGATTCCATAGACACGACTCTCGACCTGAATCGACGCGACGACGGTCGACCGCAGCACACGCCGGACGTGCCGTGGTACGGCGGCGGCATGTCGTACGGTTCCGTCTCGCTCAACGTGATGATGGCCCGGGCGAGGGCGGCGCAGCGTTGGAACTCGTTCATGTCGACCGGCGAAGGTGGTTATCCAGAAGAGCTGTATGAGGTCAAGGACAGCGTCATCACCCAGGTCGCGACCGGTTACTTCGGCGTCGAGGAGAAGACCATCCAAGCCGCGCCGATCGTCGAATTCAAGTACGCACAGGGAGCCAAGCCGGGGCTCGGCGGTCATCTGCTGGCTACCAAGTCTGGTGGCGAGGTCGCCAAGCTGCGCGGTTCGGTGCCGTTCGTCAGTCTGTTCAGTCCGTTCCCGTTCCACTCGACCTACTCGGTCGAGGATCACTCGAAGCACCTCGATTGGATCGAGACCGTGAATCCGCGCGCCCTGCTCGCGGTCAAGGTCTCGACCCCTCACGACGTCGACATGGTCGCCGTCGGCTCGTACCACGCCGGCGCCCACATAATCCACCTCGATGGCGGCTACGGCGGTACCGGCGCGGCACCCGAGATCGCCAAGAAGAACATCGCGATGCCTATCGAACTCGCCATCCCCAAGGTGCATGGGTTCCTGACCTCGGAAGGGGTCCGCGACAAAGTGACGCTGATCGCTTCGGGCGGCGTCCGAACGGCTGACGACATAGCCAAGGCGATCGCGCTCGGCGCCGACGGCTGCGTGCTCGGCACCACCGACCTGGTCGCGCTCGGTTGCACCCGCTGCTCGAACTGCGAGGGCGGTCCGTCAGGTCGCGGCTGCCCCTGGGGCCTGACCACCACCGACATCGAACTGCAGGAATGGATGCCCAGCGACTGGGCTGTCGACCGGCTCGACAACCTGTACACCGCGATGCAGTGGCGCATCCGCGACATCCTGCGAAAACTGGGGCTTTCCGCGGTCGCCGAACTTCGCGGCCGGACCGACCTGCTGCGCTACATCGGGAGGCGCTCCTGAATGCCGCTCGATGCCTCAGCGATCATCGCGTCGCGTCGACGCATGAACGACGCCCTGCCGAAGCCGATCATCCACACCGAGGATGCGGCGGAGGGCGGCTGCGGAGTCGTCGGACTGGCGTGCGAGGTGCCGGTTCCCGGAAGACACCTGTTCAAGTCGTTGGAGCAGATGCGGAACCGAGGCAACGGCAAGGGCGGCGGCGTCGCCATGGTCGGCCTCGATCCGCTGCAGTTCGGCGTCGACCGAGCGACCTTGGAGACCTGCGACCTGTATGCGGTCGCATATCTGGATCCAGCCGTTCGCACCGATGTCGAAGCGCGCTTCATCGAGCCGTCCTTCGACATCGTCCACGCCCACGAGATGCCGAGCATCGATGACTGGCGGAGCGAACTGCCGGCGCTGGAGGTCAGACCGCCGGACGTCGTCTGCTACTTCGTCACGCCGAAGATGGCGGCGGTCAGGCGGTTCGAAAGGGAAGCGGGGCTGTCTGAGCAGCACTTCCCTGATGAGGAGGCGATGCTGAAGGAGTTCGTATATCGAAACACATACCGACTGAACCTGATGTTCTACGCCGGTGAAGCGGGCACCCAGGCCTTCGTGCTCAGTCACGGCAAGGACATCCTGATCCTCAAGATAGTCGGCTACGCGGAGGACGTCATTCGATTCTATGAACTGGACGACGTGACGGCACACGTCTGGATAGGCCACCACCGTTACCCTACCCGCGGCAGGGTCACCCACCCCGGTGGCGCTCACCCGTTCGGCCAGGGCATCGATGCAGCGCTGGTTCACAACGGTGACTTCTCCAACTACGTGGCGGTCAAGGACTACCTAGGGCAGCGCGGCATGGAGCCGCTGTTCCTGACCGACACCGAGGTGGCGGCGCTTACCTTCGATCTGCATCACAGGGTGTACGGCTATCCTATCGAGTACGTCATCGAGAGCCTCGCGCCGACCAGCGAACTCGACTTCGTCATGCTGCCGGACGAGAAGCAGGAGATCTACTCACAGATCCAGAAGACCCACATCCACGGCTCGCCCGATGGCCCCTGGTTCTTCATCATCGCACAGGCAGCGGCAACAGGTCACCACAGGCTGCTCGGGATCACCGACACCAGCATGCTGCGGCCGCAGGTGTTCGCCTACCAGCGAGGCGAGGTGGGAATCGCTTTCTGCGCCTCGGAGAAGCAGGTCATCGACGCGGTCCTCGACAGCCTGTCGTCCGAGGACAGTCGCTTCTGGCGGCGCTGCGATCAGTACTGGAACGCCCGCGGCGGCTCATACACCGATGGGGGCGCGTTCATCTTCGATGTGATGCGGACCGACGACGGCTCGTTCGAGTTGACCATGTCCGACAAGTTCGGCAGTGTGGTCGACACCCATCCGAACGGCGACCACTTCGCCAGAGACGCAGCGCTCGACTGCGATATCGCTTGGGAGACTGCGCTGCGACGGGACGGCCCCGACGCTGCGTTCGTCACCATCACCGAGGCGCTGCCCGACATGGACTGGCCCGCAGCCCGGGCGCTGCTCGACGAGATCGTCTCGTCGGCCAGCCCCGGTCAGCGGGCCGACAGGGTAGAGTTGCTCTGCCTGCTGCTCGACCGCTGCTACGACGTCGGCCGCCTCAGACCGAGCCGCTGGCTTGATTTCGTCGAGACGCGTCTGATGAGTCTGCTCGGCGGCGCCGCGTCGAGCCCCTGCTCGCAGTATGTCGGACAGCGCAATCCCGGACTTCGACCTGAACCCGAAGGCACCGCCCAGACCATCGTCGTCGACGCGCGACCCTACCCGATCGAAGGCGTCGAGTCGCTGGCCAGGGAGCTGGTCGCGCTGCACAGCCTTGGCTGGTGCCGATTCGTCGTCACCCACTGCCGAGGTCACCGATTCATCGGCAACGGCTTCGGCCCGAACACCGGTGACATCAGGATCGACGTGTTCGGAGCGGCTGGCGATTATCTGGGCAGCGGCAACGACGGCGCCACCATCCTGCTGCACGGCAACGGTCAGGACCAGATCGGTCAGATTCACGCCAGCGGCACGCTGGTCGTGCACGGTGACGTCGGCCAGTGCTATGGCTATGGCTCCAAGGGCGGCGACATGTTCGTGCGCGGCAACGCGGCGGGGCGGCCGATGATCAACAGCGTCGGATCGCCCCGACTGGTCATCAACGGCACAGCGCTCGATTATCTGGCTGAGTCGTTCATGGCGGGTGACCCGCTCGATCAGGACAACCCTGGTGGTTTCGTCATCGTCAACGGCATCGAACACGATTCCAGAGGTGAGGTCGTCGACTTGGAGACGCCATATCCGGGCGGCAATCTGTTCTCCCTCTCCAGTGGCGGAGCCATCTACGTGCGCGACCCTCACCAACGGCTCAGTGAGAGTCAGTTGAACGGCGCCGAGTTCGTTCGGCTGGTCGATGCGGACTGGGACATCGTCAGGCCGATGCTGCAGAAGAACGAGGCGCACTTCGGCATCCCGATGTCACGACTGCTCAGCGTGGGAGGCGAGGTG
>CAUZSY010000126.1:0-5573 GCA_963582725.1 Candidatus Thalassarchaeaceae archaeon | reverse complement strand
TCATCGATCTGCTAGAACTTCACAACGCCTTCAACGAGCAGAACATGCCGACTCGGATAGTCGGTGCCACTGCGAGTGATACCCCTGCTGGCAGCGGCCCGATGGCGGAGGGCTTCCGGCCGTGGACCGAGCCCGGTGCGAGCAAGATGTCGATGCTGTTCCCGGACGTCGAGGCGATCAAGGACCCGATGAACGCCCGCGCCATCGCCGGAGTCTCGATGTTCGGATTGCTGATGTTCTGGTTCAACGGGATCTTCGGTATCGCTCGCCAGTCGGTCGAGGGCGCCCGCGACCACTCGCTCGATCTGATGAGCATCGTCACCGGCGGCGATTACAATGCTGCACCGGCCCCCCATCTGGATGCGCTCTCGAGCCTGCTGATGATTCTTCTCGTCTATGTGATGTTCCTGTCGTCTCCCGCCTTCATAGTCGCTCTGTTCGTGGGCGCGCTGATGTGCATCGCAGCCATCGCCGTTGGCGGCGCTCTAGCTTGGTTGATGCTGTTGATCGCCGTCGGTCTGCTGGTCTGGGGCGGCATGGAACTGAGCAACGTCCTAGAGGGCACGGCGGGTCCCGCTGCTGTAGACATCGGTGAGGATTCCGACGACTCGACAGAGAAGGCACGGGATTCCGACATCCTTGAGATCGCAGAAGAAGAGTGAGTTATCCAACTACATCTGATGGCCACCTCTATGTGGTTGGCCGATCGGTTCGTAGGGTCCTCACGGTTCCCCGTCCCGCGTCGCCGCAGCTGCCACCGACCATATGGAAAGGTCTCTCGCATATGGAAAGGTCTCTCGGCAGCCGTTCGGCGTCGAGATGGTTCGGTCGACGCCCCTCTGGCCGCTGACCGCTCGCTCTATCAGTCGAAGCGGAGGTTACCCTCGGTTCGGTCATTCAGCCTCGTACTTGCTCGGGCAGCCTGTCTTGACCTCGTGGGCCTTCAGGATCCAACCTTGTCCATCGGTGACCAGATCACCTTTCACAGCAACCGTCCGCCCCTCTTCGAAGCCCTCGGGCACCGCGATGGAACCCAGTGACACCCTCAGGGAGGCGCCGCTGCCGATCAGCAGGAAGGTCGATTCGTCGCTGTCGTGACTGCCGTTCGCTATGACACCGCGGAGATGTATCCGGCCATCGGCGAATGAGTCCGGCTCAGCCATCACCTCATCGACCGAATGCTGTGTCTCCGGCTTGACGCTGAGTGTCATCGCGCCGACGGTCGAGAGCAGCAGAACGATGACGATGGCCAGTCGACCGGCTCGCGTCAGTGCCATGCCGACGGTCTCCTAGCGCTCGTTCATGAGGTTTCGCAACCGACGGCGTCCGCGATCGACGCCATTCCTCGCTCCGCCAGTCGACGGTTCAGATGGTCCACTATCCGACCAGCGAGGTCCGCCCCCTCGAAGATCAAGCCAGTGTAGATCTGCAGCAGACAGGCGCCAGCCGCGATTCTCTGCCAGGCTGCCTCTCCCGAGTCTATGCCGCCGACTCCGACGATGGGCAGCACACCGTCGGTGTGCTGATGGATGATTCTGCAGACCTCGTTCGCCCTCTCCTGAAGAGGTCTGCCGGACAACCCGCCAGCCTCGCCGAAAGTCCGCGCCGCCGACCTGCTATCCGCCCTCGGGCGGACCGTCGTCGTGTTGGTCGCCACGATTCCAGCGATGCCGGCTCGCATCGCTGTGTCACATATCGATCTGATGCTGTCATCGGGCAGGTCGGGAGCGATCTTGATGAGGAGTGGCTTCACTTCGGTTCCAGCATCCGTCGCCAGGCGTCGTCCGGTCGTCAGCACCGAGGTGAGCAAGTGAGAGAGGGATCCCGTGGACTGCAGTTCTCTGAGTTCTGGGGTGTTCGGGCTACTGACATTGATGACGAACAGGTCCGCGTGCGGCCAGAGCGCAGACAGTGAACGGCTGTAGTCAGAATCGGCGTTCTCGTTCGACACCGCCTTGCTGCGACCCAGATTCGCTGCGACCGGAACGGCAGGCCAAGCGCCTCGGGAACGGCGCATCGCCAAAGACTCAGCCGCCGCGTCGCAGCCTGGATTGTTGAAGCCCATGCGATTCACCAGGGCGCGCTGACCGCCGGCTCGGAACATCCGAGGCCTCGGGTTGCCAGACTGTGGCTCACCGGTGATGCCGCCATACTCCATCCAACCGAAACCGAGTTCCTGCCATGCCAACAGTGCATCCGCCCTCTTGTCCATACCGGCTGCCAATCCGACCGGATTCGGGAAGTCGTGGCCAAAGACGCTGGTAGGCAGGCTCCTGATGCGACCGGCTCGGCGCAACAGCCAGCGTCTGGCTCGGCCTCGCTCCATCATCGAGAGCATCCGGATGACGCGTCCATGCGCCCGTTCTGAGTCCTGCAGTGCGATGAGCGGTCGCCCGAGCAGACGATGTCCGAGTCCCATCCGGACGATGTCGCCGGGCGACACCCTTCAAGCGTTCCGCACCTCCGGCGGGACATGCTGCGGGACGAAGCGGTCAGCGCTTCGCTGGCCGAGTGCGCTCGTCGTCTGCTGCGCAGCGAATCCGGCTCTCTGTCGGTGCCCGGGGGCATGGTCGATTCGGCTCGCCGCCTGGCTCTGCGGATCTCGGACGATCTTCCGAGCATGTTGAGGGAGCCCACCGTCGGGGTGAGTGACCATTCGATCTCGATAGGCTGTTCTGGTCGGATGACAGCGCTGATAGGAGGTGAGGAGCCGGCGGAATCCGTCTGCTGGATCCCCACCGGCGATCCGCGAGGATTCTGGCCGCCGTTCGTCAGCATCATCAGGGGCCTTCTCGCCGCCGGCTATCCGGGTTGCATCGATTGCGCTGGACCCGCCGCCTCGGAGCCTTGGGACGAGGCCGGTCAGCGGCTTCTGCTCTCTGGTCGGAGTGGCCACGCTTCCAGCGATCAGAAGCAGATCGGTCGATGAGGGGATGAAGGATTCCGAAGGCGGCGAGAGACTTGTCAGTCGGTCGATTCGTCGGCTCTCGGTCGTTTCAGACTGGCCTCTCTTTCGGGTGACTCGCGCGGGCGCGAAGCCGGTTCTTCCGGTTCGTGTCGGTGCTCAGCGCCGGGGGCATCGGCGATGCTCTGACCGCGCGGCCATCCGATCCCGACCGCTCGAGGACCTGGCTTGCGACCGGCGTCCAGATGCCGTCGCAACGACCTTCCGCGACGACCCTACGGGTCGGTACCGAACCGGCCTCTGCCTCCTGTCCCGCATGTTTATACTGAGTCCGTCACCGCCGCCGCAGGACGCTGTCCGAACGCTGCTGGGGAAGAAGGAATGGAACTGATCATAGTCGAGAGCGGCACCAAGGCGAAGAAGATCGCCTCGTTCCTCGGTCCGGGATGGATTGTCGAAGCGTGCAACGGTCATGTACAGGATCTGCCTTCCAGAGGTGGCGACAAGGATTCGCGCAGAGCGATGTGGGCCGCCACCGGCGATGATCTGCCGACACCACCGTGGCGTTGGACTGAGCGGGCTGAGAAGGTGATGAAGGGAATCATCAGCAAGGCGAAGAAGAACGGTGTGGAGAAGATCCACATCGCCACCGACCCGGACCGAGAGGGTGAGTTCATCGCGTGGCGACTGATCGAGATCCTCAGCGACTTCGATTATGTCGACAGGATCTCCTTCAACGAGATCACAGAGACGGCTGTGCGCGCTTCGCTGGCGACTCCTCGCGGCGTCGACATGGCGCTCGTCGATGCGGCCAAGGTGCGACGATACATGGACCGACTGGTCGGCTTCCGCTGCTCAAAGTTCTCTCGTGCGTGGCGGCTGCAATCGATGGGACGCGTGCAGACCCCGACCCTCGGCTTCATCGTCGATCGCGAACTCGAGCGAGAAGCATTCGTGCCGCAACCGTTCTATGCGGTTCACTGCAAGGCCGATGAGATCGATCTTCGGGTGCGGTTCCACGAGAAGGATGACCCGAGCGCGTGGTTCGATCGGGACAAGAGTCCGGCCAAACACCACGCCGACAGGACTGACGACGGCGAACTCGCCAGAGCCGCCCACGCCGCTCTTGAGGAACACCGATCGGTAGAGTTGAGTCAGGTGGAGGAGGGCCAGCGGACCTTGCGGCCGGATCCACCCTTCAGCACCCCATCACTGCTGCGGGTGGCCGGCTCACATCCCCGGTTGGGCTGGTCGGCCAAGCGGGTTATGTCGGTTGCCTCGGATCTTTATCAGGCCGGTCACATCACCTACATGAGAACCGATTCGACGAGAACCAACCCGGCAGCGCGGCAGGCGATGCGGAAGTTGATCAGCGCCCGTTGGGGCGAATCGTTCCTTGGTAAAGGCGTCGTCGGATCCGATGTGAAGGGCGACGCGAAGAATGTGCAGGACGCGCACGAGGCGATTCGTCCGACCGACCCGGCATCTGAGAAGCCAGATGGGCTTTCAGCACCCCAACTAGCCCTCTATAGATTGGTATGGGCGCGATTCGCAGCCAGCCAGATGTCTGTATCAAGATATCAGAACCTCTCGTTGACCGGTAGTGTGGAGGGCTTCGACCGACCGCTCACCGGCAGTGTGTCATGGCGTGTCCACGACGGTTGGGAGGCTGCCTACGGTGACTTTCGGAAGACTCCCCGGCTGACCGCCCCCACACCTCTACCGCAGGTCGGATCGATACTCATGTTGGATGATGATCCACGTCTCATCGAGGATGAGACCAAGCCACCGTCCCGTTTCCGCCAGCACACCTTGGTCGAGCGCATGCAGGGGGAGGGAATAGGCAGACCATCCACCTACGCCACCACCATCGGACGTCTGCTCGAGAGGCAATACATCACCGAGGAGAAGCGAGCCCTGATGCCGACCGAATCCGGCCGTTTGCTGTGGATCGACATCGCGCCGATGTATGGCAATGGAGACTCTGATGTGTCAGGAATATTCACCGCTTCGTTCACCTCAGACATGGAATCGGACCTCGATCGAATCGAGACGGGAAGCGTGAAGGCACCAAAGGTCTGGAACGATTTCGTCGATGAGTTCAAGGGACTGCACGAGCGGGCTCTGGAGACTCGCCGGGCCAGGCCGACTCCTCGCCAGAGATCTTTCCTCGCGAGCCTGCTGGACAACGTCGATGATACGGTCAAGGACCAGGTCATGGCCGACCGGAGCATAGATGACCTGACCGGTGAGGAAGCGAAGGCTGCAATCGAGAGTCTGACCGAGATGGACGCCCACCCCGCAGCATCGCAGAAGCAGTTGAAGTTCATCGCGAACCTCGCCGACCGGGCTGATCTCGGAGAGGTCGACGCGTGCGCGCTGGTCGGCTTGGAGGTGTGGACAGATCTGACCGGCGGCAGGAACGGAACTGCCAGCAGGTTGATCGAAGAACTGAGACAGAGGGACGTCAGCGCCGAGTCACCAGCAACGACCAAGCAGCGGGAATACGCCATGGCTCTGATGAAGAAGGCCGAGCTGGCTGAGCACGACGTCTGTGCCGAGGCTGGAGCCGAGTCCTTCGAGAAGATGACCAAGTCGCAGGCGAGTGTCATCATCGAGGGTCTGCGGAAACGGCTGGGTCTGAAGGATCGCGGTCGTCGTCGACGCA
>CAUZSY010000125.1:0-5617 GCA_963582725.1 Candidatus Thalassarchaeaceae archaeon | reverse complement strand
TCGCTGTTCGATGACACCGGAGGTGTGCATGCAGTGGCTCGATTCTCGCCTGATGGTCGAATGATCGACCTGTCTGAAGACGTGGGTCGGCACAACGCCTTCGACAGAATCGTCGGACGCGCCCTGCTCCGGTCGCAACTGCCGCTCGCCGATGAGATCGTCCTGCTGTCGGGTCGGATCTCGTACGAGATGGTCGAGAAGGCGGTCCGAGCCGGAGTGTCGGTGCTCGCCGCCGTCGGTGCGGCGACATCACTTTCTGTCGATGTCGCCCGGGCGCACGGTCTGACTCTGGTGACTTTCCTGACCGATTCCAGATGCAACATCTGCTCGGCCGGACACCGGATCATCGACGATCAAGACTGATTCCTCGATACGGAGCCAGAGGCGAGCCGGAAGAGATGCGGGAACGATCGGAGGTCTCGAGTGAACCCCGAAGGTGTCAAGGCCGTATCGGGGCACTCGCTGCCTCCCCAACCGATTTGAGGTGTGACGCAACCCGAGGTCCGAGGCACCATGGCAGGGATGCGGTTTCGACGGGACGTCCTTGCGACAGCGCCAACAGGCCGTGAGCGTATGCGACTCACCAGGCCGAGGGAGGTGGCTGCGGGTATCGCAGCGGTCACCAAGGCATTCCGCTACGGGATGTCGGAAGCCGGTCTCCTCCGAACCTGGAAGACGATGCGAACCGTCAACAGATTCGACGGTTACGACTGCCCGGGATGTGCCTGGCCGGACCCGGATGGACATCGCAGTGGATTCGAGTTCTGTGAGAATGGGGCGAAGGCGTTCGCCACTGAAGCCACCAGGAAGCGGGCATCGCCGGAGTTGTTCGCCCGGATGTCTGTGGAGGAGTTGAGTCGCAAGGACGACATGTGGCTGGACAAACAGGGTCGATTGACGCATCCGATGGTGCTGGAATCAGACTCCAGTCATTACCGGGTCATCTCATGGGAAGCCGCGTTCGAGATGATAGCCGATACCATCAGAGGGCTTGACGAGCCCGACGAAGCGGTTCTCTACACGAGTGGACGGACGAGCAACGAAGCTGCGTTCCTGTGGGGTTCTCTCGCCAGACAGATCGGCACCAACAATCTTCCAGACTGCTCCAACATGTGTCACGAATCCACTGGATACGCGCTCAGCCGCGTCATCGGCATCGGTAAGGGAACCGTGAAACTAGAGGATTTCGCCAAGTCAGACCTGATACTAGTCATCGGTCAGAATCCAGGCTCGAATCACCCGCGTATGCTCAGCGCGTTGGCGGACGCGAAACGGGCCGGTGCATCGGTGGTTAGCATCAATCCGCTGGTCGAGACGGGCATGGGTCGGTTCAAGCATCCACAGCAACCACTCAGCATGCTGGGCCGCGGTACGCGCATCGCGGACGACCACCTGCAGGTGCGGGTGAGCGGTGACGCCCACCTCCTCAAAGGATTGTGTAAGGTGGTGCTCAGAAACGATTCCATAGATGAACAGTTCATCGACGAGCACACCGAGGGATTCGAAGAATTCGCGGCGGCTATAGAGGCCGTAACTTGGGATGATATCGTCGCCGGGTCAGGAGTCGAACGGCACGACATTGAACGGGTTGGCGACGCGATCTCTTCCTCGAAGAGGATGATCGTCTGCTGGGCGATGGGGCTGACCCAGCATCGCAACTCCGTACCTGTCATCCAGGAGATCGCCAACCTACTGCTTCTTGGCGGACACTTCGGCAGACCGGGTGCCGGGGCGTGTCCAGTGCGCGGGCATTCAAATGTACAAGGCGATCGTACGGTGGGAATCGACCATAACCCTACACCAGCCTTCATCGGGGCACTCAACGAAGCGACGGGGATCGATGCCCCTGAGCAGGGGGGTTTGGACACCGTCGAAGCGGTCAAGGCGATGCGAGCAGACAAGGTGACACTGCTGATGGCCATGGGAGGGAATCTGCTGTCGGCGATGTCTGACACCGAGGCTGTGGCAGAAGGAATCTCTCGGGTCGACCTGACGGTGCAGGTCTCGACCAAACTGAACCGCAGTCATCTGGTCACAGGCAACAGTGCTCTCATCCTGCCGTGCATGGGAAGGACTGAGATCGATGAGCAGGAATCGGGTCCGCAGTTCGTCACGGTCGAGAATTCAATGGGTGTCGTGCACTCGAGTCGCGGCAGCCTAGCCCCGGTTTCTCAGGAAATACGCTCCGAGGTCAGCATCGTATGTGGCATCGGTCACGCGGTCTTTGGAGATTCACCGTTCGCCTGGCAACAGCACACCAGAGATTATGCGGACATCCGTTCGCTGATCGAGAAGGTGGTGCCTGGATTCGATGACTACGAGATCAGAGTGGCTCAACAGGGCGGATTCTATCTCCCGAACGGACCTCGGGACGGTCCTGTGTTCCCGACCGATAACGGATTGGCAAAGTTCACGGTTCACCTTCTACCCGAGCCCGTGGCGGCTGCCGGTCAGTTCACGATGATGACTGTCCGCAGCCATGACCAGTACAACACCACCATCTATGGTAATGATGACCGCTATCGCGGCGTCCATGGGGCTCGCCGAATCGTAATGATGAACCGAGATGACATGACTACTATGGACCTCTCGGCGGGGGATGAGGTGGACATCACTTCGCATTTCGAGGGTAAGGAACGGCGCGCTGCGCGCTGGAAGGTGGTGCCCACCGTGATACCTGTAGGGAACATCGCAACCTACTTCCCAGAGGCGAATGTGCTGATTCCGTTGGAGTCTGTGGCCGAGGGAAGCAACACGCCGACCAGTAAGTCGGTCGCCGTGACCATATCTGCTTCAGGCTGATCCAGCCCATCGTCCTCACCAGTCGCTTCAATTTGTCAGCCTGTTTTCCTGCGGCTCGCTGATGCGATGAATCTGTTCGTCGGCCATGACCGGTCATTCACTGAGGGGCTCGGTTCGCCCACCCGATGGCTGACCGAGTATGCCTCACGGCTTGGTGTGTCTCTTCTTCACCTTCAACAACTCGTTGCAGCGACGCACCTGCTCCTTGCACATCGCCTTCTCGTCCTTGTCGAGTCCTCTCCGTTGTGCTTGCTTGAAGCATTGGATGGCGTCATCGTACAACTGTACCTCGGCATATGCCGTACCCATGTTGTAGAGTGCCTGACCACTGACCCTCGTCTTGTCGATGCGCATCGCATCGTGGTAAGCTCGGATGCAGTCGCCATAATTCTCCATGTAGTACAGCGCATGACCTCTTCCGTTCAGCACCCGGATCGCCAGATCATCGTCCTCAGCAGCCCCTGTCAGGGCCTTGTCGTAGCAACTCAGCGCCTGTTTGAACCGCTTGTCCTCGAGCAGAACGACCGCCTTGTTGTACCATTCCACAGCGGTGTTGGCTACCGAAGACGATTCGGCGCTAACTGGATTGGACGAGGTCACCGCCGATTGTGCATCCAGAGCAGCCTTGGCGAGGTCGATCTCGGGGTCGTCCGTCTGTCGTAGGATGGCCTCTGGTTCGCTGGTGCGGGGCAGCATCACCTCCGCTCTCTCGACAGCAGCATGGTCGACCGTCGAGGTGATGTCCGCCGATGCCGAGTCGGAGCCTCTACCGACTGGTTCGGTTTCAGTCGCAGTGGCCCACGGGTCATCTGACCAGAGCATCGAATCGTCCTGTGAGGATTCTTCATCGTCGCCCCTGCTCTGTCGAGTTCCTTCAGATGCCTTTTCGTACGCGGGCTCATGCGGCGACTGCTCGGCTGTTCGACGGTCAGCAGCGTCTGGTACATCATGGTCCTGTCCGGTCGTGCTCGGGTCAGTCGTCTCAGTTGCACTTTTCGTGGAGTCTGGCGTTTCTGCCACCAGCGGCTCTGATTCCGTGATGACCTCACCTCTCAGTGCCGCGGCCTTGGCTCGACACCGAGAAGCCTTCTCGTTCTCGCCCGCAGCAATCAATGCGCGAGCCAGCAACTCCCAAGGCTCCGGGTTCTCCTTGTCCCTCTCGAGATGGCCCTTGATGATCAGGATGGCATCGGAGTGTTCGGAACGGATGGTGTGGGCCCGTGCTCTCAGCAGGTCTGCCTCTGTCCCTCGTATTCCGTCCATTACCTCGTTCGCCTCGCGTGACAGCACCGGTCCTTCTGGTAGAGTGGGTGGCAGTTCAGTATGCGTCTCAAGGATGGTTCCTTCGCCCTCGGCGATCTCAATGAGCATCCTGGCGAACCGAACCCTGTCAGGATGATCGGGTTGCAGGGTGAGGAGGGTTCGCCACGATTCCAACGATCCCTCCACATCGCCGAGTTGCAGGCGGACGTCTGCGAGAGCGTAAGCGCTCTTCGCGTGTTCCTCGTCGAGCGACAGTGCTGCAGCGAAGCATGTGCAGGCGGAATCGATGTTGCCATTCCGCCGGTGCAGCATGCCCAGATTGAACCAGCCGGCCGGGTCTTCATTGTCCAGATTGAGAGATTCGGTGAATGCATCGATCGACTCGTCGATTCGTCCGAGCATGGCCAACGCCCCACCGGCCACCCGCCAGCATCGAGAGTGGCCTGACGCTGCGCCGTGCAACACCTCCCTGAGCAGGTCGTGAGCAGTCTGCGCGTCGCCAGATCTGAGGGCGATCGAGGCCTGTTCAGCCAGCCCATCCGGATCGGGATCTGAATCTGACAGATCTCCGGCCGGTTGTCCTCCAGAGACCATCGCTGATGTGCCACCCAACACCAGCCCAACGGGTCTGCCGGCGATGCTGCCTTCGCCCAAACCCGACCAGATGTCTCCCTGCATGCCTGCTTCATCGACCGTCACGGGCTCCGACACGACCGCTTCCTCAACCTCTTCGGATGGCGCCGCTCCGTCCGGCATGGGCGAGACGACCACAGGTCCAGCGATGCTTGCGAGCATCGAATGACCGGGGAAGGCTGCGAGAGCGATGGTCGCGTGCTCGACCGCGGCTGGATCGCCCATCCGGTCGAGGATGGAGGCGAGGTTGGCGTGCGCGGGCGCGTGATCGGAATCATGGGCGAGACATATTCTGAATGATTTCGTAGCATCTTCCGAGAGTCCCGTCTGTTCCAGCACCACCCCCCTGTCGAACCAGGCCATCGCATGGCTGGGATCGGCGGCGATGGCAGCATTGAACGCCTTCATCGCTGCTTCGAGATCGCCCATCCCAGCCAGCGCCTCACCGCGGGACACAAGACCATCCGCATCCTGATCGAAGGTCATGGCTGCCGAGCTGTCGGTGGCCGTCGTGGTCTGAATAGGAGTCGTAACCCCGTCCACTCGAGCGGGTTCCAAGAAAGGCAGACTCACATCGACCGGTTCCGAATCACCGGATGGCAAGAGTGAGGCATCGGCTGGATCCGGATCGTGGCCTGCCCGGCTGAACACCGGTATCACCGTGTCGCCGATGCGCTCGCTGCCACGCTCGATGGCTACTCCGATTGACTCGCTGGCGACCTGCATCGCTTCCGTGGTCGCAGCAATAGCGGTGGCACCGCGCTCGACGACGCTCCGTGACGCCCCTCTGATCGCCTCTGTGACGGCCGATGCCTTAGGTGCGATGCCGAACAGCCCACCACCGCAGTCGGGACAGGCTTGCTCAGAGCCTGAAAGTGCCGAGTCGCACTCGGGACAGGTCCGGTGACCGTGTTCAGGC
>CAUZSY010000124.1:0-5700 GCA_963582725.1 Candidatus Thalassarchaeaceae archaeon | reverse complement strand
ACCACAGGTGAAGCAGTCGATGGCCAGCAGACCTCGCTGCTCGTAGCAGTGGGCCGATACGTGGCTCTCGTCGATCAGCACCACGGCGGCGAATCCGGCCGGTGAGACGGCGCCGTCGAACGGCTCCGCATGCGTGTGCACGACCCGGGCTCCCAATCCCTCCGCCGCCTCGCGCATGACTTCGAGGATCCACGCTTCGGCCGCTCCATGCGGGCTCCGCCAGCCGTCGTAGTCGAGCATCACGTGACCGCCGTTCATGCCCCTTCCTCCCTGATGCGGCGGGCCAGATGCGCGGCGATGATCTTGGTGGCCAGCATCGCCGCGGTGAATTCCGTCAAGTCGCCTTCAGCGCTCGGCACGATCTCGACGACATCGGCGCCGAGGACCGTGGCGGCCGGAGCGGAGAACAGCGCTTCGATGAGTTCGACGGCGTGCCACCACGACAGGCCGCCGGGCACCGGCGTGCCGGTGGTCGGCACGAGGCTGCCATCCAGCCCGTCGACGTCGAAGGTCAGCCAGACCGGACCTTCGATGCCTCTGATAGTGCTGAGAAGAGAGGTCCATGCGCCTTCACCGCTGCCCGGTGAGAGCAGATCGCGGGCGAAATGGGTCTCGACGCGCGGCTCGGAGTCGCTGAACGCAGCCTCCTCGCGGCTGTACGCGCGGACGCCCGCCTGCAGCAGCCTGCCGACGCCGGCGTCCAGCGCCCGGCGCGCCGCGCAGGCGTGGCTCATCGGATCGCCGTCGAGTTCGTCGCGCAGGTCGGCGTGGGCATCTACCTGCACGAGGGTCAGCCGGGCCAGGCTTGTTGAGGCACCGATATCATCGCGCCCACCCACATCGCCGGGGTCAACCTCGTCGTCACCGTCGCCGTGCCCCTCAGCCGCTCCGTCGGCGAGAGCCGGGTGCCGAGCCAGTGCCCGCATCACCGCTGGCAGCATTCCGTGCTCGCCGCCGAGCACGATCGGGAAGGCCGAGCCGTAGGCCCCTGCTGAAGGTCCGAGGTTGTCGGCCAGATAGGCGACGATGCCATCCTGCTGAGCCACCAGCGAGTCGCCTGTCCCGTCCCAAGCGGCGTGCGTTCTGATTCGGTAGCCGCAAGGCAGATCGGCCGGCAGCAGCGGGTCGTGCAACTCGACCTGAGCAGAAGCTGCGACGCACGCCGCCGGACCCGCCGCCGTGCCCTGGCCGTAGGATGTCGTCAATTCGTAGGGAACCTGCAGGATGACGACATCGGCCGAGTCGGAAGAGTCATCCTCGGCCAGTCCGAGGAAGCCGCGAACAGCCTTCGATTCAACCATGGCGCCGGCCGTCACAGGCGCAACCGGCATCAACGTTCGGTGTGCGGGAAAGATCGTGGAACAGGAGAAAATGGCCGAAAACCGCCAATTGTTGATATATAGCGGCGACCAATGAAAAAGCAGCGAAGCGGGTTGCGCACCCGCGGCGGGGTGATTTGAATTGGGTATGACACTGCACAATCTGACAGAAGCGATTCGACAGAAGGTCGACACCGAGATGGAGTCGACCGTGGCCGAGTCGATCGCCGAGCACGCGCTCGGCTTCTTCGGCTTCTCGGACAGGATAATCGACAATGCTCTGGAGCCGACCGACCGCAACCTGTTCTACCAGTTGCAGGACTACGAGTTGCTGACCACCGAATCCGAGGAGACGACTCTCTGGGACGGCCGCGAGTGGCGCATCCACTACTGGAAGTTCAAGCCCGAGGCGAAGCGGTTGGCTAAGACCGCCGCGCAGCTCCGTCGCGAGGCGGCCGAGGCCGAGTACGACCCGTACACCTCGTTCTACGAGGACGTCCCGGTCGACACCTGGCGCGAAGTGGCTGGCATCGAGGACGACTTCGAAGAGCCTCTCTTCTGACCTCCTTCGCTTCGAATGGAGGGGGGTCTCTCAGGATTGATTCACAAGTAGAGACCCCAACTACATTCACTCGCTCGGTAAAATCCGTGCTGACTGAAAGAGGGTCAATGGCCATAGGTCTGGTAGGGAACGGTTTGAAATGACATCAGTAGAGTTGTGGCGCATGGCAAGGGATTCCATCAACCGTGCGAGACCCCTGCCCCTCATCGCGGTGGTGCTCGGGCTGCTCCTCGCCCCGGCGAGTCTGTCGATGGTAGGTGCTGACGGCAACGACCCTCTGACCTGTCAGATCCGCGTAGACTGGGTCGACCACGAGGATTCGGGCATGGCGTCCGCACACGGCTACTCGGTCCTGTTCTCGCGCCCCCTCGCCGCTGCCGAGGCGGCCAACCTCTCGTTATCTTGGAATCACACCGATGACGCCGCAGCCGTCATCGATGCGAATACGACGCTGCTGAACGGCTCCTCCAATCAGAGTCTGGTCCGCATCGTGGTCGGCGAGATGCCCGAGTTCGGCGATGAGATCGCTCTCAGCGTCGGCGAATCGGGTGGTGTGCCGCTCTGCCAACGGGATGTCCGCGCGACCGTCTGGAACCAGCCGATCGCCGACCACGAGATAACCCTCGACACGACCTGGTCGCTGGAACAGGAGAACGACTCGGCCGACACACGCTACGACCTCCTGTTCACGGGTCGCGGCTGGCAGAAGCGGACGGGAACACTGCTCGAATCGAACGAACTCGGTGACGGACTGCTGACGATAGTCACCGACGACGGCGAGACCGCGATGCGGATCCAACTGCTGCTCGACAGGGTATGGCTGAACGAGACGGCTGACGGCGGCGAGTTGCAGACGCAGGTGTTCGAGATGTTCGGCAACGGCTCGATGGAGTTCGTCACGATAGACGAGGTCGGAGTCGCGACGAACCTCACTCTCAATGTCACCAACTCCTACATCATCCGCTCACTCGACCACGGCGCCACCGCCGAGAGCATGCGCATCGAAGCGTCCGGTCAGATGTCTACTCAGGGGGACAACGACAACCAGTCGCTGTCGCTGATCGGCGAGGTGTCCCTGTTCCTGCTGGAGACGGCGCATGAGAACGGCTCTCGCACGCTGCAGTTCTTCGAGTTCCAGGCGATGGCTGACCTGACGATGGAGAGCGACGACTTCCGCTTCGATATCGATCTGGAGGCGTTCCTGATGCGCGAGCGCTGGGAAGGCGACGAGAGGACCGATCAGTACACTCTGATGCGCGGTGACGGAGCGTTCGATTTCAGGGTCAGCGAGGGCAATGGGACGATTGACGTGAACGGCACGGTGGACCAGTTCTGGTTCGAGTCGGAGAACGGCTCGATGGTGCAGACGAGGATCTACTCGGACGGCGACATCTCCGGTGACGTCGAGGGTGAACTGGGATTCATCCTCGATGTCATAGAGACCGGCACGGAGCAGAACGCGACCGGTGTCAGCCACGATGTCAATGTGATTCGAGAGGAGAGTTGGCTCAACATCTCGAGCGTCACGGTGTTCGGTCAGGACTTCACCGATCTGGAGGCCGAACACAACCTGACCTATCGCTACGAGGTGCCGCTGGAGCACTGGGACAACCGGACCGTGATGTATCGCTATGTCGAGGACGACGGCCGCGTCAACGACGAGCGGCCGGAGCGCAGCCCGATCGAGCGACCCCTCGACGCGCCTGACGACGACGCGGTCATCGGCGATGCGAACGTGACGCACGAGACCGGCGTCGTGCCCGAACACCTGCGAGCCGGCGACGAGATGGTGCTCGATGGCGGCGACCTGATGACGCTGCACGTGATCGCCGACGGCACCGGCCTGATCACGCGAGACGGCCATGACATCAATGTGACGCGATGGAACGGCACCTACGGTGGAAATGGCGGCAGCGCGAACGGCGCGGTCGCCAACAGCGGCGTACTGGCGGGCCTGGTCGTCGAGGTGAACCGTAACGTGACCTTCGACATCGATGGCGAGAACATCTCATTCATCGAGCAGCAGGCGCTCGCCCGCGTTCTCTCACCGACCATCATCAGCGCCGGCGAGAACACCGAACCACAGGCGGTGTCGGTCAGTTGGTACGAGGGCTCGCTGACCACCGAGGGTGGTGTCGCGCATCTGGAGGTCGTGGTCGATGACCCGGATTGGAACATGCGGTCGGTCAGCGCTGACCTGTCAGCGATCGGGCTCGGGACGATCGAACTCAGCGATGTCGGTTTGAACGGTGACAGGGTGATCCACGACGATGTCTGGACGGCGCGAGTCGAGCATGACGGCCTGCAGTGGGGCAACATCACGGTGCCGCTGACGATCACAGACGCCTGGACGAGCACTGAATCCAATGCCACCCAGTTCGTCGATGACCTGGCCCCCCGGTTGCTCTCCTTCACTCCCTCTCCCGATGCTGTTCACCGTGGTGACAACATCACGGTGTCTGCGACCGCGGTCGATGGACATGGGGTCGCTTCGGTCGCCGTCGACCTGCGCGGCGCCGGCGGCGCACTGTTCGAACTGACCGAATCGAATGGGGTGTGGGTCGGCACGGTGGCGCTGCCGGACGGTCTCGCGCCAGGTCCGCAGTCGCTCAACATCCGGCTCGAGGACAGTGAAGGGTCGTGGCGCGAGACCACCGTGATGCTGGGCACCGGCTCCGAGAGAGTGCCGGTGACGCCGGTGATCATCCTCAACGACGGGCCGCGCCTCAGCGACGTCCGCCTGTCGCGCGACAACGAGTCCGTCGAATCGATTCTCATCCCGGCCACCGGCGACGCCGCGCTGGCGCACGTCCTGTCGGTGCAGGTCTACGACGCCGACGGCGTCCAGACCGTGCAGGTGCGTCTCGGACCGGCCGCGCCGGTAGGTCAGTCGACCGACTGGCTGCTGATGCTGGACGACGGCACCAACGGCGACGCAGTGGCCGGCGACGGCAACTTCTCGATCACCGTGATCCCGAGGTCGAGCATGCCGTCCGGCACCGTCGAGATCGAGATTCGTGGCCTTGACACCTATCTCGAATCGACGCCGGGCTCAGAGCGCACCTTCGAGATAACGCTCGGCGTCGCCGGCAGTGGCGGCATCGGCGACCCGAGTGACGCGCTCGCGTTCATGTCCGGGCCGGTCATCATCATCGCACTGGTCGTGCTGCTCCTGATCGGTGCCGGCATCGCCATCGTGGTGATGCTGCGGAACAGCGAGTTCGGCGACGACGCGGGAGGTGGCTCGGGCGATGGGGACCTGCTCGGACCCGGTGGTATCGGCGACATCGGTCCCGACCAGCTCGGTTGAATCCCATCGATGATCCAGGCTGAGATGGGCTTCGGGACGGCTCCATCCAACGAGGGGCTCCGGCGACCTCGTTGCCGGTCGCTCCGGAGCAGAACCGGTGGATAGAAGAATGGATGGACTTTCGACCGCCTCGCTGCGAGCGTAGTGTAGTGGTTATCACCGGGCGTTGCCAACGCCTGAACCCGAGTTCAAATCTCGGCGCTCGCACTTCGCTCGTGAATGGAGGGGGTCCCTTAGAATCGATTCACAAATAGGAACCCCCAACTCCATTCACTCGCTCAGTAGGGTCCGTCATGATTCGAGACTCCTGAGAGCTCGGAGAACGGTGAGCGGACTCCCGGAGTGGGCGGGGGAGGTGGACCGTTGGAGCTGGGGGTCGGTCAGCTGAGGTCGATGAGGCTGGAGGCTCCGGTCGGGAAGGGGCGATTTGAGGTGACGATGAACTGGATGTTCGAATCCTCCGCAATCGCCATCATCACCGCCGCGATCCTATCCTCGGTCTGTTGTCG
>CAUZSY010000123.1:0-5705 GCA_963582725.1 Candidatus Thalassarchaeaceae archaeon | reverse complement strand
CCACACTGACGGGCACCTCCACTGTCAATCTGAAGGCCTGTCCTGACTCGGATGGTGACGGTATTGCAGACTTGGAGGACCCCCTGCCCCTGAACGGGACTGGGACCGCTGATGACTGGGACGGTGATTCGCACAACAACTCGGTCGATGTCTTCCCATTCGATGAGACCCAGTGGGCTGATGGAGACGGAGATGGACTGGGAGATGAGCCCACAGGCAGGAGCCCTGACCCCTCGCCAGGCGACAAGGACAATGACGGCCGTTTGGACCCGAGCGATCTGTCAACCGATGAGCTGGGCTGTCTGCTTCATCCGGAGGATGGCAAGGATGCCTTCCCCCAGGATATCCTTGAATGGTCGGACTTCGATGGAGACTGCATCGGTGACAACGCTGATGCCGATGATGACAATGATGGCTACACCGACGATGCCGAGTTCCTGGCCGGGACCGACTCCTTCTCGGCCACCGACAAACCGGTGGAATCCTTCGAGGTGATTCTATCAGGTACCAACATCGGATTGGGGGGATGGGACCTCATCGGCATATTCGGCGGCGTGCCGTTCTTCAGCTGGATTGCATTCTGCATGCTCACCCGTCGCGGGCGGACTTATCGTTTCGAGCGTCGCTTGTTCGAGGCCAGCAGCGAGGAGCAACTGTCCGAGATTTCAGACTCCTACGAGCGGTCGCTCATGCTGCGCATGATTGGGCCACACCAGGCACTCAGACTGGAAAGGATCCGTTCCAATCTGGAGGTCAAGTTCAACCAGATGGTCCAGCCTGACTCAGGCATCGATCAAACTGCCATGGTCGAGACTTCAGCACCGGATCCTTCGATGTCCGGCACTGTGGGAACCGATGGCCATGAGTGGATAAAGGACGGTGGAGCGAATTGGTATCGGCCTGCTCATACAGGTGGGGAATGGATACGTTGGCAATGAGAGATTTGAACTCGCAAATCCGACTCTGTCCAAATGTCTGGACGCTTGTGAGTCTGGACACAGGGTGGCCTATCTCCGATTCGGTGACGCTTGACCGGTGACCGGCGTGCGAAGGGTGAAGAATCACCGTTCAGCCGAACCGTGCGTGCGCAACGATCTGCTGGTCTGGATAGACCTCGAGATGACCGGCTTGGAGCCGGCCGATAACAGGATCATCGAGATCGCCACGGTCATCACGGATGACGAGTTGAACATCGTCGCCGAAGGGCCGAGCATCGTCATCCACCAGCCCGAGTCGGAACTGGCGAAGATGGACGAATGGAACGTCGAGCATCACACCGCCAACGGCCTGATCGGCAGGGTGCGGGAGAGCGAGGTGAGCGAAGGAGAGGCGGAGCAGATGACACTGTCATTCCTGCGCCAGCACTGCCCTGAAGGCGAGGTACTGCTCTGTGGCAACACGATCGGACAGGATCGACGGTTCCTGCATCAGCAGATGCCCGAACTGCACGAATTCTTCCACTACCGCAGCATCGATGTGACGACCGTCAAGGAACTGGTCAAACGGTGGTACCCGACGGCGCCCGAATACGAGAAGAGCGGCGGACACCGCGCTCTCGACGACATCATGGAGAGCATCGCCGAGTTGCGTCACTACCGGCTTCATTCCTTCCTGCCACCCGAGTGACTCAGTCCACCCGAGTGACTCAGTCCACCCGTTCACGACCACCGGTCGCTCAATGCTCTCGACCGACCGGCCAGCCGTCGTCGTCGACCAGGATCACGTTGATGCCGACGCCGCTCGAATGGAAGGCGATCAGTTCGAGACCGTGGATGCTGTGACCGGTCGGCGCGCGGCCGAGCACGCTTCGCTGATCGCGCCATCTGGTGCGGCCGCTGCCCCAGCCGCGCCGCCTGCCGCGCCCCCGCATCGCCTCTTCTGCGAACTCTGGAGCTGAATCGGATTCGCCGCCCGATTCCGGTTCGAGCCTTCGCCTGACCCCCTCGGCATCGTCGAACCACGGCAGCACGCCCTCCGGCGAGAACTCGATGCCGAGGATCATGTCGACGCCGTCCGTGTACTGCGCGGCGTCGGCGTCCGCCTCGGACGGGATCGCGACCGCGTTCGGATGGGTGTGCAGCCAGTGCGTGAAGCGACCGCCTCTGGAGCCACGGTCGACGGCGAAAAGATCGTCGACCCACTCCTCCGGCACGTGATGGACCGAGAAGGAATCGCCACGGTTGACCAGATGTGGTTCGCCGAGCACGAGGCCTTCGCCCTGGAACAGGCCGCCTCGCAGCATGTCGCCCTCGTATTCCGCGTCGACCTCAGTCCGATGTGGCCGATCGGAGTCGCTGTCGAAGCCGACCAGGATCTCGTCCGGCAGCGACTGGAACGCCCAGTCGATGATGGTCGCGAGATGGCGGACCGGCAGATGGATGACGCCGGCGTAGCCTTCCCGTTCTGACATCGAACTTCGATTGTAGGCGGCGGCCGCTGCCAGCAACCAAGCCTCGACCATGCTCCCCGGACAGAGTGAAGCCCATATGAGTCGTCGCCCTCCGACGATGCCCGGGGCAGTGCGATGGCGAGGAGAAAGAGGGGTCTCGGACGGTTGGTCGGCGGCTTGACCGGCAGCCCATATGACCGTCTCCTGTCGCAGATCGAGAAGGTGCACAAGCAGAACGACGGCGCCGAACTGGCTCGCGAACTGAACAAACTCGCGAAGATAGTCCGCAAGCAGGTTGACGAGGAGCGTATCGATGAAGATGACCACGACCTGCTGATGGACGAGATCGAGGAGGTCCACCCAGATGACCGCTCATTCGCCCGCCTCGGCGAGGACAGTGACGACTTCTATGACGGTGACGATCTGCCGGACGCGCCAGAACTGGACCTTGGTCGGCCGGTCGACCTCGACAAGTTGCTGCAGAGTGGCGATTCGGCGCAGGGCTCCTGGGGCTCCGACGAATACGATGAGTACCGTGAGAGGATGAGCGACGAGTTCTTCCGCGAGTCGGACGAAGCGATTCATTCGGGCGACCACCATAAGATCGAATCACAGGATCCGGGCGGCGGCCGCGTCTTCCACGACGTCGAGGATACCGCCGCCGAAGTGAAGCGCCGCATCCTCGAAGAGGAGGGCATTCAAGCCCCTCGAGCGCAGCGAGAGCAGCGAGCGCCGGAAGCGCAACGAGCACAGCGAACGCCGCGGATCGAGCGAACGCCGCGGACGGAGCGAACGCCGCGCACGCCGCGCACGTCGCGCACGGCGAGTTCGGCCCATTCGACGCGCCCCACGCGCCCCACGCGCCCCACGCGCCCCACGCGCACGAGAGCCGTGCAGGATTCGTTCGATGAGGAACGGAACGAAGGCGGCGAAACTGCGGCGGCTGATGATGGAGTGTCGGTCGATGACGACGGAGTCGAGTGGTGGGAGGATGAGGCTGGCCAGTGGTGGTACCGGCCGCAAGGCGAGCGGGACTGGTACATCTGGGATCAGTAATCGCTTTCTTTGCCGACGGACCGATCGTGCAACGACCCGGTCCGTTCATGCCGCAGCAACCCAGTGATCAGTGAATCCGGGCTATATCGTCAGGAATCGGCGATGAATCCGCGCATTTCCCGCCACTGAAGGCGTTTAGATGGGGCATGCAGGGCGAAATGCTAAATTGTCGCGCGTTGATTGTCTTACCGGATAGGAATGCCAGTCGATGAGGATGCACCCGACCACGTGTCGGCCACTGGTTTCTCATATGTTCCTAAATCCTTCGACATAGAGGACGAAGGAAAACAGCAGCGGCGGCGGAAGAGCGATGCCGATCTCGACGCCGGTCCGAGACCGTCCAGAGTCCCGGTGGACCCCGAAGCCGATGCCGTGACCTCGTGCCCCGGCTGCGGCAGTGAGGTCGAAGAGGGTGAATACGTCGAATCGTTGCTCTCGTTCGTCACCGGCGCCAAGGATTACCTCCGCGGAGATCCGGTGCGAGTCAGAAGCGTCCAGCAGCTGCAACGAATCCTGCCCGGTGGCAAGATGCCGGATCCGCAGAGCGATTGGGGCATAGAGGTGGTGGCGCGGATCGAGGAGCACGTCGAGAAGATGGCCGAGGAACGGGCGAGGATGATCGTCGCCCGCGAACGGCAGGTGCTCGAGGGCAAGATTCGAAAACAGATTGAGGCGGAGGTCCGCGACCAGATAATCGCCGCGGCGAACGGCGTCGCGGAACTGCCGCCGGCTCTCGATCCAGGCGTCGCGTTGCCGTTCCCTCCGCCGACTCCTCAGGCTGTCACGCGACAGGCCGTGACCCCGATTCCGACGGTGTCATCTGAATCCGTGGACGGTGAGGGTGTCATGCAGCCGCCGCAGATCGGGCAGGGTCCACCGAACCCCAGCGATGCGGGCGTTGATGAGGATGGCGTCTCTTGGTGGCAGGACGATTCCGGCCAGTGGTGGTATCAGCCGCCGACCGCGGACGACTGGTTCGCCTGGCAGGATTGATCAGCGGCGCGGCCAGATGTCGAGCGTCGCCACCTCATGCTTGACGATGCCGAGGTCGGCGCCGACGGCGAGCATCGCCCGATTGGCGCTCTGCAGCGTCGACATGCCGACGATGACGCCCGGTCGAGAGACATCGCCGGCCGAGACCGCGGCGAGCAGCCGACGCAGCACTTCGAGGCCGCGCGTCGGCGGGATGTAATGGTCGAGCAGCAACACTTCGGGACCGAACTCGCGGATCGCTTCGACCGCTTCGTCGGTGGTCCAGTTCTGCTGAAACTCGACCGCTTCGAGATCGACTCCACCGACTCTCAGCAGTGCCTCGATGTCGGCTCGGTCCTCGAAAGCGAGCACCCGCATCAGCGTCACTCCGTCTGTTGTTGTTCCCACCATGGCGGCACATCGAACCAGCGCTCATCGTCGTCCAGACGGTCGACCAGTGGCAGACTGAGAACCTCTTTGCCGCCGACGACTACGAGACCGACAGCGGCGCACGGGCTCGACAGGTAGTCTTCGCCCGTCTCGTCTATCTCCAACCGGATCGTGTGTCCCGCCGGAATCCGAACGTCCATCGGATTGAACTCCATCATCATCCGGTAGTCGGTGAACGGCATGGTCGTCTGAGCATCGTAGCCACCATCCCGGTAACGCACATCCATCGTCGCGTGACCCAGTCGCAGGTCGTCGGTGCCGTCATACATGGTGACGAACATCTGACCGCCGTTGCAGGCCGAGGTTCGGACGTTGAAGTGCAGGGTCGGCAGTCCGGAGATGTGCAGGTCACTCTCAATCGGAGGACTCTCGATGATCATCGTCTGGGTGGCTGAGATGGTGCCGAGAAAGCCTCCATCCCACGACGAGATGCCGTATTCCGCCCATTCGACATCGACCGGCGGCCAGGTCTCCTCGACATGCCAGCGGCCATCGTTGGTCTGGACCTGGACATTCGCCGCCGGCTCCTCTCCCTCGCCCTTGAGATAGAACTCGAACCAGTTGAACAACTCGATCGCCCAGTCCATCCGGGTGGTGTTCGGCAGCGCCTCGGCGCCGTAGCCTCTGCCGAGTGATGCGTGGCGCTCCGGCTGGTCGGGGTAGTTGTGACCCCACTGGCCGACTATCGCTCGGGTGTGGATGCCGGCGTCGCGGAGCATCTGATAGGCCGGGAAGGCGTGGTAGGGGTCAACGTTCCAGTCCTGCAGTCCCCAGACGAGGTAGACCGACCCCTCGTAGTTGTCGAGCACATCCTGGAGATGATAGCGCTCATCCCAGT
>CAUZSY010000122.1:0-5733 GCA_963582725.1 Candidatus Thalassarchaeaceae archaeon | reverse complement strand
CGGACATATCGGACTGAACATGCTCAGAAGATCCCGCATCATCCTGTGGATGGTCCAGATGGCCGCCGCATCGCCGTCGTACAGACGCACCTTGGCCATCTCCAGCCAATGGCTCGGCAGGATGCCGGTACCGAATCCCTTCAATGCCTGTCCGGCGGTGTAGATGTCGATGCTCGACCATGCTGATTCGACCTTGCTGACGAGTGCACCGAATTCCGCGAGCACCCAGTGGTCAGCCGGAGAGAGGTCGCCGTGAGGGGTCTCAAGATCGGTCGGCACATCGAACTGACTGGCGAACCGAGCGATGTTGAACATCTTCGTCAGGACACCGAAGTACTTCGCTTCGATCTCCTCCGGATTGATGTGGAAATCATCCCCGACCTGTGCATCGCACGCCTTCCACAACCGGAAGCATTCACTGCCTATCTTGTCGGCTCGAAGTTTCACCGACTTCTCTGGACCCTTCACCTGCCAGACTCCGGTTCTTCCTCCTGCACCGCATTCCAACACGGAATCAGCGTCGATGCCGTTGCCGAGAGACTTCGACATCTTGCGACCCCAAGGGTCCATTCCGAGTCCATCTATCCAGACATGCACGAAGCCCGGTTGGTCGAACAGCAGAGCCGACTTGAGCAACGTGTAGTACAGCCATGTCCTGACTATCTCCTTGCCCTGCGGCCGCAGCGCGGTCGGGAAGGCACGGCTGAAGGTCGCATCATCACTGAGGTATCCACTGACGAATAGATTCGAGTTGCTGCTGTCCATCCAAGTGTCGAACACCTTCTCCTCACCGATGACCTCCCCGATGCTGGCCTGGAGATCCTGCCATGTTCCGAGCACTTCACGGCTCTCGCGGTCGAGAACCCGACTGCCTTCCGGTGGCTGCTCTCGCCACGGTTGGACATAGGTGCCCGCAGGTGGCAGCACCACCTTTCTGCCGCCGTCGGCGTACCAGATGGGAATCTCCGTGTGGTACCAGCGCCGGCGACTGATCGGCCAGTCGATGGTGATGTTCTCCATCCAATCGAGCAGGAACTGTTCGTTACGCTTCGGAATGAAATTGATCAGGTCGACCAATTCGCGCATCCGTTCCTGCACATGCGTCTGTCGGACGTACCACTCCTTCAGCAGGATGATCTCGACCGGATTCTTGCCACGCTCGCTGATCGGCACCTCCTGCTGCCGTTCCGTCATCGCGACCAATCGACCCGCCTGCTGCAGCATCCTGACGGCCTCTGCACGAGCCTCTTCGACAGGCATCCCGGCGAGCGGCCCGGCGACAGCAGTCATCCGTCCGTCGAGGCCTATCGCCTGGAAAGGTGTAAGCGCCAACTCTCGAAACACCGCGACGTCGTTCTGGTCGCCGAACGAGCATATCATCAGAACTCCAGAACCGAAATCGGTACGGACGGAAGGGTGGGTTCCGATCTCGACCGTCTCGGTCCGACCCGCCACCGGCATCGGCAGAACGATCCTCTGGCCCACCAGATGCTGCTGACTCGCATCATCGGGGTGGACGACGACGATACCGCAGGCGCAGATCAACTCCGGGCGAGTCGTCGAGATGATGATGTCCTCGCCAGATTCAGTGGTCCACCTGACATCGATGAGCCTCGTCAGCCGCTGCTGCCGCTCGACCTCGGCTTCGGCGATGGTCGTCTCTTCGATGGGGTCGTAGATGTTCGGGCGCAGGTCCTCGACGATGTCGCCGCGCTCGAACAGATCGACGAAAATCGATTGGGTGACCGACCGATAAGCCTCCGAATCTGTCAGGTATTCCTTCGCGAAGTCACAGGAGAGGCCTACCCGCATAGCCGTCTCGCGCATCGCCAGGGTGTACTCTTCGATGGTTTCACGGCACAGATCGAGGAATTCTGCCCGATCATAGGTCTTCATCTTGCGACCGGTCTGCCGTTCGACCGTGAACTCGATGTTGATGCCGTTCCGGTCGACCCCCCAGGGGAAATAGACCTCCTTGCCCAGCAACCGCTGACTGCGTGCTATCACATCGATCATCGAATACTGAGCGACGGCGCCGATGTGCCAAGCGCCCGATGGATAGGGAGGTGGCGTGTCGATGACGAACAACTCACGCTCCGAGCCAGCATCGAACCCGTACCGGGCGTCGTACGCATCTTGGTCGGCGTAATGCTCTTGCTGGATGCGCTTCTCGAGGTCGATGGACCAGCGCTTCTCGGGAATTCTCGGGCCAGTCATCCCTCAACCCCCGCGTTCACTCCGCGGCCGGCCGTCTCACCCTCCGTTCTTCACGATTCCTGCGCCGCCAGCCCCCACCCTTCGGGCATACGGAACGGTGCGCGAGCCGGCGGCAGTCCGATTCGACCGCAACAGACAGCCGGACGCACTCGTCTGCGACGGATTGAAAGTGCCGACTACGGCACCGCACAGGGGGAAGAGCGATGGCTGATGGTGAGAAGCGTCGCTTCGATGTCGCAGCCTTGCGGGACGCGGTGACCGACCGTGTCAGTTCTGCTGGCGACGCTGTAAAGCAGAAGGTCATCGGCTTCGACAGTGAGAAGGCGATAGACGCACTCCTCAGCGCGCCATCCAAGGTGAGGCGTGAACTCTCTCAGATGACTGTCTTCGGACTGCTCACCAGAGTTCCGCTGGTCACCGTCGTCGCATGTCTCGCTCTGACCCTTTTCTTCGCACTGCATTCAGGCATGAACGACTGTCGCGACGGCTGGGAGTTCGGCTTCTGCAGCGAGGAGTCATCGCTGAACGTCAACGGCGATCTCGGCGTCTACCTGCCGGAAGGTTCCGAGATCACCGAATACATCGAACGGGTCGAGGAGGATTGGACGACCAACGTCATGGTCATCTATGTGGAATCGGAGGACTACAATGTCACATCGAAACAGATCCTCGATGAGATGGACGCGGTCGAGCGACGCCTCAACTGGTACATGGAGGATGGTGGCTACAATGACAACGTCATCTACATCCTGTCGATCTCGACGGTCGTCAAGGAGGTCAACTCGAGTGCTGTGCGGATATCGAAGGCTTTCTTCTCGGGTGTCGCTGCGGCGACCGGTAACGAGGAGTTGGGCGAGTCGATCAACGAGACCATAGACGCCCAACAGGATCTGCTAGGCAACTACGCGATCCCGGAGGAGCAGAGCCGCATCAACCAGATCATTGGCGAATTGCCCGAGAACGCCCGGCGCAAGTTGGTCAGATCGGTCGATCACGACTCGAACGGTGACGGCATCATCAGCGAGAGCGAGGTGACGCCGTACTGGAACCGAGCGGTCATCATCGTCGGCATCTCGGACGAACTAGACAAGGATGGAGACGGGGTGCCGGAGTTCACCGTCGGCGAACTGATCGCCAACACCCAGGCGGAGATCGATCGGGTCAGCGCAGAGCACGATTGGCAGGCATCGAACCTGACGATGACCCTGACCGGTCCTGTGCCGATCACCAATGCGGTGACCGAGTATTCGTTCAAGTTGTTCTGGACCATCTTCCCGGCCGGCATCCTCGCTGTCGCCCTGGTTCTCTTCCTGTTCCATTGCGACGTGCTGCAGACCGGCAAGCCGCGCTTTCTGCAAGGCCTCAAGGTGGTCATCATCGCTGGTCTGCCTACTCTCTGTTCGGTCTGGATCACGCTCGGCATCATCGGACTGACGAATTACGAGGTGACGATGACGGTCATCATCGTCGGTCCGATCATCCTGGCACTCGGCGTTTCGTACGGTCTCCATATAACCAATCGATACGCCGAAGCGAAGGGCACGCCGGAAGAGAAGATGGCTCTGGCATTGCAATCCACCGGTCGAGCCGTCTTCCTCTCGGCCGTCACCACGATAATCGGTTTCATCTCCTTGACCTTCACGCCGATGAAACCGATTCAGACGGTCGGCTGGTCTCTGGCCGGCGGCATCGTCGTCGTCTACATCATGACGATGGTGATGGTGCCGAATCTGACGATGCTGCTCGACCTGAAGAAACCGTCCCATCCACCGCCGAAGTTGTTCGTCAAGATCGTCGGGTTACCGATCAAGTACTCGAAGACGGCTATCGTTCTGTTCATCGTTCTGATGCTGTTCTCGGCCGGCATATCAAGGGGCAACATCGAGGAGAACATAGAATTGCTGGAGATGGCGCCCGAAGACGAGCCGAGCGTCATGAAGATGAAGACCTACTCAGACGAGTTCGAGGCCGGGCAGCCGGGATTCCTGCTGATCGATGGTAACATCCTTGCAAATCCCGAATTCGAAGTCAATGCTGGCGACCCGTTCGACAATCTGAAGGGAATCGAACAGTTGGAATCCGAGGTCAACATGGTCGACAAGACCACCGCGGTCAGCATCGTCTTCCTGATGAAGGCGATCGCCGTCTCAGTCAATGTCAGCGGCGGCGGCATCCTCGAACAGTGTGACCTCATTCCGGATGCCACCACAAAGGACGTCTGCTACCTCATATTCGACCGTGAACAGAAGGAGAACGCCTCTTTCTGGGAGGTTCTCCAGACCCTCGACAACCAGGATGCCGGCGGCAAGCAGACACAGAACTTCCTGCTCTACGTATTCTATAACAGCCTGACCAGCGAGACCAGAGAGCTGTTCATCGCTCCTGACTACGAGCGTTCCCTGATCTATGTCGACATGCCGTTCATGGATGTCAAAGGAACGGCTGAGGCGACCAGGCAGATCGACGCCTTCGCGGCTCAGGATCACGACGGATCGATCACTTCGACACCTCTCGTCGGAGTCGCTTCGATCACCATCGAGATCAATCAACTGATCGTCGGATCTCAATGGTCCTCTCTCGGCTTCGCCCTGCTGTTCACCCTGCTCACCCTCGGCTTCGTCTTCCGCGATGGACGCTTTGCGTTCCTGACCACCCTGCCCGTCGTCTTCACCGTGTTCATGCAATGGCTGGTGATGGACGTGCAGAACGTCGACCTCTCCCTCGTCACCGTGATGATCGGTTCGATCCTGGTCGGCGTCGGCGTCGATTTCTCCATTCACATCGCTAATCGTGTCCGAGAACTGGGCGGTACACTGGAAGCGATACGGACCGCCTGCGCGAGCACCGGCATGAGTCTCGCAGAGGCTGCTGCATCTACCATCGCCGGTCTGACCTGCGCACTTCTGATCCCGATTCCTGCGTTGAAACCATTCGTCATCACGATCATCGTGTTGCTGGTCGTAGCCGCGATCAGCGCGCTGCTGCTGCTGCCTGCGATTTATTCTCTGATGGTCAAATCCGGTCTCGGACTCGCCGGCGGCTCCATCCAGATGACCAAGCGACTCGGCCTCAATCGACGACGGGTCGATTCCGAGGGCGAACCGCTGCCAGCCGCACTGATCGCCGATCCGGTCGACGCTTGGTAGACCAACGATGGACTCGAATGCACCGAAGTGCGGACCGGCGTCCGCCGTCACCCCTTTGAGGCGTGTCTGCGTCCGACCTCCGATGACGAGGTTCTGGTTGATGAAGTCCGAGCCGGACGTCTATCCGTGGTCGCAGTTGGTTCAGGACGGCTCGACCCATTGGGATGGTGTTCGCAACCATCAGGCCCGCAACATGATGCGAGATGACATGGCGGTCGGAGATCTGGTTCTTTTCTATCATTCCAACACCAGACCGCCGCATATCGCTGGCATCGCCCGGGTCTGTCGGGACGGTTATCCGGACCACACATCTTGGGACGAGGAATCGAGATACTTCGATGTCGGATCCCAGCCCGACGAGCCACGCTGG
>CAUZSY010000121.1:0-5792 GCA_963582725.1 Candidatus Thalassarchaeaceae archaeon | reverse complement strand
AGCCCATACTGCCGCACCAGTTCGGCGTTCCGCATCATCCTCGTCCGCTCCTTCCGATCGTCTGAGCCGACCGACTCCTTGAGCCGCTTCTCGCCCCGCTCGATGGCCACCGCTAGCATCTTACCGTCGCAGGTGCAGCGCTTCTCGGATTCCGGGTAGCGCGCGACGCGGCGCCTCGACTGGCTGCTGCAGCGCAGGCAGATGGAGATCATCCGCTCGTCGAGCAGCCTCTTCTCAAGCCGTTCCAGCACCTCGGCGTCGCTGAACTCGGGCAGCAGCATGTCGCGCCGGGTCCGTGGCGAGGTACCGAGCGGGCCGGGCGGTGTCGGCCGTACCTCGATCCGCCCGCCTTGGATGTGCCGCAGCACATCCTCAGCGCCGTCGAGGTCCATCCTCTCATGGAACAGTTTGTCGAGAGCGTCATCGACGACGGCGGTGCCGCGATACCGGTTGATGATGCCCGTCAGATTGACCCGGCGCGGGTCGACCCCGCGCCGCAGGACTCCCATCACCCGGCAGACATGGGCGAGGCGCCAGCGGAGAGCACGGGAGTTCGGGACGGTTACTCGCATGATGCCTTCGATGGAACTCGGGGG
This sequence comes from Candidatus Thalassarchaeaceae archaeon, assembly GCA_963582725.1. Lineage (GTDB taxonomy): Archaea > Thermoplasmatota > Poseidoniia > Poseidoniales > Thalassarchaeaceae > CAUZSY01. The sequence continues at coordinate 5,196 of CAUZSY010000121.1, read as the reverse complement.
GGTCTCAATGAGGAATCTCTGCAACCTATCGATAGTCAGCCCGGGTACCTGCAGAACCACCCTGTAAGGGTCCACCAACGCCCTCCCCATCCGCCCTTCTATCGTCGACCCCATCGCCTGCAGGAAGTGGGCCAGAGTCGCATTGACGCGCGAGCCCTGACAGGTGTTCAGGACCAGGGCATCGGCTCGCTGCTCGATGGTGAACAGCGCCTTGTGTGGCAGGCAGCCAGCCGCTTCGTGGTGTTCTATGACGGCGCGCAGCAGTATGTCGCGGGCGTCGCCGTTCAGCGCCTCGGTCGCGGTCGATTGGCGATCTTCGTCGATCGCTGCAGTGGTGTCGATGACATCGGCGAGCAAGGAGAGCCGGAGGTCGCCGACCTCGTTGGCGACCTCTCTCGGCACCGGTGCCAGCTCGCCGTCCCAGTGCGGTGCGTCGGCCCGGGCCGCGGCCGGCGCGACCAGCAGTTCTGAACCATCCTCGTCGACGTCGACGACCGCCCAGACGCGGCCGGCCATGATGAACAGACCATCGGCGTCGTCGTCCTCGCCGCCGCGCAGAGAGAGGACGAATCGCTCGTCGAGCGAACCGATGACGCGGCGGTTGACAGCGTCTCTGACCCGGTAACGGAGGGAATCCGGGATCATCGACAGACCTTCCTGCCGCATCTTGATGCCGCGCCCCGAGGCCGAGTACCAGCCGTCTCGAAGATCGTCCGGCAGTTCGCTGCGGGCTGCTGTGCGCCATCTCTGCAGTACCTCCGCCTCGATGCCCTCGACCTCGTCACGCTTCGGTCGAGTCTCCGGCATCGCCGCCGTCCGGCCGGCGCCGGTGGCCGCGACTGTCTGCCAGAGCGAGGCCGGCCAGTCGATGGGATCGCTCTTCTCGGGGTCTTCGACGAGCCGGATCATCCAGCGGTCGTCGAGCAGCCGCAGCAGCCCGAGGCTGTCCTCATGCGTCCAGTCGTTGAACAGATGCGAGGTCTTCAGGAGGTCGGTCGATTCTGACAGTCTGACGATTCCCCGCTGCACCGACAGCAGGATCAGTTGGTTCGCCGCCACCGTTCGAGGCGTCGTTCGCCACTCCAGAGGCTCCAGTTCACCGGCCATGGCGCGCCGTGCGATGACCGCTGACTCGGCGATCTGGTCGACCTCCCAGGCTAGCACGTCACCCTTGCCGACGCCGCCGAGGAAGTGGTCGGCTCGGCCGACCCGTTGCAGCATCCGGTCGACCGCGCGGGGTGATTGCAGTTGATGGACCCGCTTGATCGAGCCGACATCGATACCGAGTTCCATGCTGCTGGTGCAGATGAGCGCGTGCAATCCACCCTCGATGAGACTCGACTCCACCTCCTGCCTGCTCTCTCTCGCCAGACTTCCGTGGTGCACCCCCACGGCCAGGTCGGGAGCCAGCGTCGAGAGACGCTGTGCGACCGTCTCGGCCTGACTCCGGCTGTTGACGAAGACGAGGGCCGGGTGGTGACTTCTCAGGGAAGAGGTCAGATGGCGGAAGGCGGCGATCTCGGAGGCGGTGGTTCCCCAGTCAGCCGCCATCAGTTCGTCGTCGCGATCGGGAATGGGGGAGCGGACCAGGATCTCGGTCGTCCTCGGTGCGTCCGCCACCACCGCCTTCGCAGTGTCGGAGAGCCAGCCGGCGACCTCGGTAGGCGAGCCGACGGTGGCCGACAGGCCGACGCGTTGGATGGGCCGACCGGCCAGATTGTCTATGCGGGCCAGACCGAGCAGCAGCTGCGAGCCGCGCTCCGACGCTGCGAGTTCGTGCACCTCGTCGAGGACGACCGCTCTCAGCCCGGCGAGATGGTCCCTCAGCCGGCTGCCGAGCAGCATTATCTGCAGCGTCTCAGGCGTCGTGATGAGCAGGTGTGGTGGCTTCCTCGACTGGCGCTGCCGCTCGCTCTGCGGCGTGTCGCCGTGCCGCAGGCCGACCGACAGGCCGACCTCGCCGAGCAACTCAGGAAGGCGCCTGTCGATGTCCCTGTTGAGCGCCCGGAGAGGTGTCACGTAGAGGATGGCGAGCGGCTGCCACTGCTCTTCCAGCGCCCGCGAGGCGAGCGGCAGAACGACCGCTTCGGTCTTGCCCGATCCGGTCGGCGCGATGACCAATGCGTCGGCGCCCGACCGGATGGTACTCATCGCCGCGTCCTGGACCGGGGTCGGCGTCCAGCCACGCCGCCGCATCGAGTCCTGCAGACTCTCGTGCAGGCAGTCCCATCCAGCCATTCGCTCGCACCCCTGCATCGCCGGCGGTCGCCCACCCGACTCAAACCCCACGCCCTCGTTGATCCGGTCTCCTGGCGCGCCCTACCGGATTCTTCTGACTCTACAGACGAGAGAGAACGGTACACGGCCGTCTCCGGGCCCAACTCTGCGTGATCGCCTGTCGCGGAGAAACAGAGGTCCAGAGGACCGCGAAGTGGATTTCCACAGCCCTCAAGGTCACTCGTGATTGGAGGTCGACGAGCGAGGGGGGGTTACTCCCATCCTTCGTCGTCTTCCTCGTCCTCGTCGTCTTCCTCGAACAGCAGGTCGTCGAACAGGTCGTCCTCCTCGATGCCAGCCGAACGCAGCGCGACCACCGCGACGACCGGCAGAACGATGGCTGCACCGATCAGAAGCAGCACCGTCAATGGATTCTGCCGACCCGCCTCGACCCAGCCGAAGCCCCACGGATAGGCGACATCGACACTGATGCTCATCGAGTTGTCCTGCTCGTCGACCTCTTGGACCTCGTCGTCGTCGTCGGCCACGACGCGCAGTCGGTCGACGCCTTCCTCGGCCTTCCACTTCGCGATCACCGGCACGCCACCGGCCTCCTCGAGTCGGTCTATCTGCACGGTGTGGAACGCCTCGGTCGAGTCGCCAGCGTAGAAGGCGACCGAGAACGAGCCGTTCAGCGGACCGCCGACGTTCCTGATGTATGCGACGAGTTCGACGGTGGTGCCGGCCGAGACCCGCGCGGAGTCGATGTCGAGGCGTTCGATCCGGAGGTCGGCTGACTCGGCCGCGCCGAGGGTCACCCAGGCGAGGTCGAGGTCGCGATCGAGATCGACCGGTTCTCGAACCGGGTCGCTCTCGGTGTTGCCGGTCTGAGGGAATGCATTGCCGGCGGCGTCGTGTCCGGTCAGCCAGAAGCCGACCACGAAGCCGCTCCTAGGCGTCACGACCCCGTCATTGGTCAGGTCGACCGTGCCGGTCCAGTGGATGGTCTTCTCGATGACCTGCAACGACAGTCTTGACATGCCGGCGGCGATCGTCTTCGTGCCGTCGCGCATCACCCAGTTGGCGTACTGCGGACTCTGAGCGAAGTCGGCGCAGAGTTCTGCGCCGGGCTGGTTGACGCACTCCTCGGTGCCGATGAACTCGACCGGTAGATTGCGGAGCAGCGACTTGTTACCCAGATCTATCACATCGATCGGCGCCAGTCGGCTGAGCACCCGCGGCGGCGAGTGGTCGACGCTGACCTGCAGGGTGGTGGCGACTGTGTTCCTGGTCATGTCCTCGCCACGGCCCGGGATGTTCCGGATGCCGGTCAGGAAGGTGCGGGTCTCGGCCGAAGCGAGTGCGGTCGCCGCCACCAGCGGCACCTCCAGACTGAACTCACCATCTGACGAAAGGCTGCCGTCGGACCATGTCTGGACGCCGTCGAAGACCTCGACCTCGATGCCGATGTTGTTCGGCGGCGCGATGTCGCTGCCCTCGTAGACGACGCGACCGCTCCATGCGAGACGATCGTCCGGTCGCACCGTCGTCGCGTCATCGACCGGACCGATGCGCGGTTCGCTGACATCCGTAACGGCATACGCCGCAGCGTCCAGCACGAGGTCGTTCTCGACCTGGAAGGTGTGCTGCATGAACTCGACCCGTTCGATATCGGAGCCGAGTTGGTCATAGACCAGTGCGACGTCGCTGACGTCCTCATCGGGCCAGTCCCAGGAGAAGGCGAACCGGAAATCGATGATTATCCAGGGCAGACCGGTGTCGTTGGTCAGAACCCGAGCGTCGTCGGAGGTCGAGATCAGCACCAGATCGGTGCCGTCGGCCCAGAAGGTGTCGTTGACACCGCTGTAACTGATGCGCTGCTTGTCACGCGCCGGGTCGGGGCCCTCGAAGTCGAAGATCAGCGAGATCTCCTCGAAATCGATCAGACCGTTCGCATCGACAAGGCCGACGGTCATCAACTGCTCCTTGCCGGCGTACACCGTCTCACCGTCCTGATGGCCGAGCCAGTCGACTCCCGTGAACACCGAGTCCATGTCCTTGCGGGTCCGATAGGAGGCGAGGTCGTAGTCGAAACCGGGGCCGGAGGTGGTGATCAGGGGGTTGCCCGCCGGGTCGCTGCCGGTGATGTAGTAACTGACTAAGGCCATGTTCGGATTCCTGGTGTCGTCGATCCAGCCGACGAACTGCTTCCGCGCATCGACGCTGTCGTTGGTCAACGTCAGATTGCGGTACTCTTCGCTGTCGGGATCGCCGTTGCGGTTCGCATCATCATCCGCTTCGACCCAGTAGTGCAGCGTCAGTTCCTCAGGCTGACCCACCGCGTCCTGCACCACGATGCGAATCGCCTGCATGTTGGAAGCCGCTTCGTATGCACCTTCAGCCGGTGACGATGACTCGATGTCGGGGGCCGTGGCGTCGATGCGGTAGGTGCGCCGGTACGAGGAATCGATCGGCAGCACGCGCGTCGGATCACGCTCGTTGTAGGTCTGCACCTCGTAGGTGAGCCCCTCCGGCACATCGATGTTCGGCGTCTGAATCGAGATGAAGAACGAGCCGTCCGGATTGTTCAGGTCCCTCCAGCCGGTCTGCACGAAGTCGCCCTGTCCGCCCTTCTGTGCGATCTGCACGTCGAAGGCTGAGTTGAGCGGCGAGTCCTCGGTGTCGTAGAACCACATCGCACCCTGGAAGTGCAGCGTATCGCCGGCGGCGATCCAAGAGTCGTCGGGCGCATCGTCCCAGGTGATGGTGCCCTCGGTGTCGCGGACATCGAGCCAGCCGAGCCCGTACGACTGGTTGACCAGGATGCCGCCGAGCGGAATCGACAGCGTCGGTGGGGTGTTGCCGAGGTCATCGGTGCAACTGACGCGGAAGCCGACGTTGTCCTGTTCGGGGAAGTTGTTGGTGATGCGGAACATCCAGTGAATCTCGAAGATGCCGTTCGAGTTGTTGGTCCACGTT
>CAUZSY010000120.1:0-5815 GCA_963582725.1 Candidatus Thalassarchaeaceae archaeon | reverse complement strand
ACAGCCATCGAGGATCCGACCTTCACGGTGCTCGGTCATCCGACCGGACGCATCCTCGGTGGCCGGGACGGCTTCCCCATCGACATGCACGCGGTGCTCAGGCGGATGGGCGAGTTGAACTCCGAGGGCGACCTGAAGGCGGTCGAGATCAACGCCAGCCCGTACCGTCTCGACCTAGACTGGCGATTCTGTCGCTACGCCAAGCAGCAGGGCGTGCCGGTCGTCATCAACCCCGACGCCCATTCGACGAGGGGGCTCCGCGACGTCTGGTTCGGCGTACAGATGGCGCGCAAGGGCTGGCTGGGACCAGACGACCTGCTCAACTGTCGCGGCGGCGCAGAACTCGAAGCGATGCTGGGTGGTGGTTGACCCTTGCACAGGAGTGATGACTCCGATGCGGAAGCGGCTGCAGAGAATGCTTGCGGGCACGGTGGGGTTGGTGTGGCAATGATGGCTGGAAAGGTGTGCCAGAGGTGCTGGTGATGGCTCGAATGTCGAAATCAGAGAGGGCGCTTCGAATCGGGCGGATTCTCGACGACTTGTACCCCGAACAGCCGATCCCGCTCGACCACACGAATGGCTACACGCTTCTCGTCGCCGTAATGCTGAGCGCTCAGACGACCGATGTGAAGGTGAACGAGGTGACGCCCGCCCTGTTCGCCCGTGCATCCACCCCGGCCGAGATGGCGGCCCTCGACGTCGCCGACATCCAGAGCATCATCCGGCAGATAGGTCTCGCTCCGACCAAGGCGAGGAATCTGCGCCGGATGGCCGAACAGCTGCTCGAATCCTTCGATGGGGAGGTGCCGGATGACTTCGCCGGCCTCGAGAGTCTGGCCGGCGTCGGCCACAAGACCGCGAGCGTCGTGATGGCGCAGTGGTTCGGCGTGCCAGCCTTTCCCGTCGACACTCACATCCATCGTCTGGCATGCCGATGGGGTCTCTCGGACGGTCGCAACGTGTTGCAGACCGAGCGGCATCTGAAAGAGGTGTTCCCCCGGGACGAATGGCGCCGGCGCCATCTTCAGATCATCTTCTTCGGCCGCCAGCACTGCCAGGCTCGCAACCACGACCAGGCTGCCTGTCCCATCTGCTCCTCACTCACGAATTGAGGGGGTCTCTTAGAATCGCTTTTCAAGTAGAGACCCCCACTCAATTCGTTCGCTCGGTTGAGTCCGTGATGATTCAAGCCTACTTCTGAGAGCTCGCTGAACGTTCAGCGAGGCGAGGACTGTGAGTGAGGGGTGGCTGACCCGGCCATCGGGGGGGAGGGGCATGTTATCCAGCGGAGAAGAACGACATCGTGTTCTCCAGCATCGAGGTGGTGCCGTAGCTGGTGACTCCGGCGACCCACAGCATCATCACGAACTGGCCAGTCGAGATGGTCCATCCACCCCCCCTGATCCGGGCCGATATGAGGGCCAGGATAACTATCATGAACAGGATCAGCAGGGTGACGACGATCTTGAACAGGAAGATGTTCTCCATCACGGCAGATGAATCATCCATAACCGGCACACCGAAGTTGCCGGACATCGCGGGCAGTGTCGAGGATGCATCCTCCTGCAATCCTTCGGCCACACCGGCGATCGACCCACCGAGACTGCTTACCACCGAGATGGTGACGTTGAGGCAGACGATCATGCCGATCAGTATGCCGTAGGCGACACCGCGCATCGTTCCCGCCGACAGCGCTCGTCGCTGGCGCAGGGAGATCAGGTTCGTCGTGTTGGCGCTGACCAGTGCGGCGACAGCCGCTGGCTGGCCGCTGGTCTGGGCTCCTTCAAGGTAGATCCTGGTGAAACGGGACACCATCATCGAGTTCGCATCGGCGTTGAACCAGTCCCATGACCTGTCGCTGTCGACGCGCAGCGACAGTCGCTTCTCCAGATGCTCGATGGACGAGTTCAGGGTGCCGAAATCGATGCCGCGGAGTGCCCTGATGGTGGCCACCGGCTCCGCCGCTCTAGCCTGAGCGGTGCCGCCGAGGGCTCGGATGAAGCCGGGGTACGCCTTGTCTCTGCGCGTTACCTTTCTCTCTTCCTGATTGACTATGAAGGCGGGTGCGAGGAGCGGTGTGAAGATGACCGCGATCACCATCATGCCGTACTTGTCCCACTGATTGAACACCCAACTCATGTCATAGACCAGTCCGGTGATCCCGATGACCAGCAACAGCACCAGGCCGAGGCTGCAACCGAACACCCAAGCCCGTCTGAGAGCCGTCTTGACCGGTGTGTCGAAATCATGTCTGGCGAACAGCGCTTCGTGCGGCAGCAGAACGAGGAACGATATCAATCCACCCAGTTGCATCACCGCGTAGGCGATGGCCGAGAGCAGTACCCAGCGCATGCGGACCATCGTCGTCCAGAAGTCGGTGTCCCCAGCACCGGTCATGAACAGCACCAGATGGATGCCGGCGATGACCAGCATGAACATGCCAGTGGTCGTCAGCGAGATGTAGATCTCGCGCAGCATGTCGACCGCTTCCAGTCGGGTGTCGTAGAGCGTCTCGAACTCGGCCTGGAACGTCTGCTGCTCGGCCCGCATGTAGTCATCGATCTGCTGTCCCGCCTCGACCGAGAACGCCATCCTGTCGAGGAAATCACCCCAGATCGGAGACGGGCTCTGTCGGCCGACTATTCTCGCCGCCTCCGGCAGGCTGGTGTGCCACTTCTGGACCAGCAGCTCGATCGACTTGACCTCCAGAGCCAGCGCCCCGTAATCGCCCATCTGCCGCAGGATATCGAACATCGATCGGGCGCCGCCCTGACCGATTGAGAGAATCCCCATCCGGGTGATGAACATGTGCATCTCCTTCTCGATGTCGATGGCGCAACGCTGTGTGTCGATCAGGGGCCACATCACGGCACCGATGGAGGCCAGCATCGGACACATGAACAGCAGGACGATTCCCGATGCACCCGTGAAGATTGAATTCAGCGCGATCCAGAGCACGATGCCGGCGATGAAACCGCCGACCGCAGCCGTCAGGATGTAGCGGAACGCGTACTCGATGGGCGTTATTTCGAGCCTACGGATGGCGATCTGCCAGACCGGCATCCTCTCCATACTGACTCACTCCTCTTCTTCTCAGTCTGATCCCAAGGGCACCCAGGTGTCGATCGCCGCGTCGAAGGTCTCGTAATCCTGCAGATAGTACAGGTCGAGCAGATCGAACACATCGTCGTAGTGGGTGATGTTCCGATCGACCATGCGCTGCAGCGCACCCTGCCGCCGCGTCATCTCTTCGTAGATTTCACGCTTGTTGGCGAAACCCATCATCGGCGCCATCTTGTTCTCCATCAGGTGAGATTGGAACATGCCGCGGAAGTAGTGGACATCCTTCACGGGATCCCATTCGAACATGCCGCGAGTCAGCACGCCGTCGTGGAACTTGTTGTACCCTATCACCTCGTCCATCCCGGTGACCCTCCTGGCGATGCCGCCGCCCGGCGCTTCGACGACCTCTTGGAAGAGAGCGAAGTTCAGGTTGTCGAAGAACCGCATCGGCACGTTGATCGGATCGCCTGTGAACCGCTGAATCATCTTGACGATGCTCGATGCGTGGAAGGTGGCGATGACCGGGTGACCGGTCTGCATCGCTTGGAAGGCGGTCGCGCCCTCGACGCCCCGGATCTCACCGATGATGATGTAGCGAGGGCGTGAACGGAGGGCCGCCTTGAGCAGGTCGAACATCTCGACTCGTGAGTCCTCGCTCTTCGAATCGCGAGTCACCAGACGCTGCCAGACGCGGTGGCGAACCTTGACCTCGGGCGTGTCCTCCGCCGAGTAGATCTTGACCCGGTGGTCGATGAACGGCAGGATCGCATTCAGTGTGGTCGTCTTGCCCGACGCCGTTTCACCGGACACCATCAGGGACATGCCGTTCTCCAGACAGAGCCAGACGTACGCAGCCATCTGAGCCGAGAGGGTGCCCCACTGGATCAACTGGATGATCGAGATGGTCTCCTCGGCGAACTTCCGGATGGTGAATGACGGTCCGAGCATAGAGACGTCATCCGAGTAGATGATGTTGATTCGGGAACCATCTAGCAGTGCGCCATCGATGATCGGCTTGCTGTCGGACACCGGTCTGCCGATGCGCTCCGACATCGCTCTGAGATAACGTCCCAACTTGTCCGTATCCCTGAACCGGATGTTGCTGGTGACTGTGCCGAACACCTTGTGGTCCATGTTGATGTGCTTGAGTCCGATCGAGTGTATGTCCTCCAAACTCTCGTCCGATAGCAGCGGTTCGAGCGGACCGGACTTCACCAGATCACGGATTATCATGTATTTCAGGCGCACCAGCTGCTCCTCATCGACATGGATGGGCGCCTCGGAGAAACCGAGGAAATCGCGCATCGGCGCCGGGCCTGTGACGGCCAACTGCTTTGTCGTCGTGTGCCGGTCGATCAGCCGTTCGAGCAAACCCTCGAACTCGCTGTCGCTGTTGAAGGAAGGAGATTTCGGCGCATCGCGGAGAAGTCTCTCGACGATCTCTTGGCGGACCTGCTCCTCTTCCTCGTTCAACGACGGCTCGAGACCGAACCAGAGGGTGCTGCCGGCCCCCTCCTCGCCGTGCGGCGGCATGTAAGCGTGCGCGTACAACGGCGGCTTCAGGTCGTATATCAGGTTACGAGGCTCGACATCCCTGCCGGCCCGGTCGAGCGGGCCGTAGTATATCGGCCGGGATCCGTACTGCGCTTCGAAGTCATTGACCCAGTCGCGGATGTGCGGGTAGCGGTCCATCAGGCCGGCCAGATCACCCGGCTCGATAGGTACCAGATCCTCTTCGTCGTCAGCCATTCACCTCACCTCAACTGACCGCCGTGATATCGACGATGAAGCCCATGCCCGGCTCGACCCGCCAGCCGATGCGTGGCTGGACGGGACCGGCGGCGCGCAGGAACCGGGTCACAGCTATCGAGCGCGAGAAACCGCCCTCGGTGCTGGTCAGCATGTCGAGAACGACCTCGGCGCTGCCCCGTAACTCGCGCAGCAGCATTCCGTCCATCTCCTGCTCATCGATCATCAGCATGAGCGTTCGACTATCGGAGCAGAAGCGACGGATGGCTGATAGGATCTCGGTCGGCGAGCCGTCTCCCATCAGCGCGGAAGCGCGGTCGATGATGATGAAATCGGCGGCCTTAGGTCCCTCGGAGTCGAGCAGGTCCGGAAGCGTCACGGGCTCAGAGGATTCTTCAGCGACGACCCCGAACCTCGACAGCAGCAGGAACTGCCCGGAACGGAGCGGCTTCTCCATCCAGTAACCGAGGCTGGCGACCTGTTCGATCCAGCCGCGGGTCGTCAACTCGGTGGTCACCAACGCGACCTTGGCGCCATTGGCGACCAGGCCGAAGGCGATCCGCTGTCCCATCAGGCTCTTGCCCTTGCCACCAGAACCACAGACAAGACAGAGAGAGCGACGCGGAATCGCCTGTCCCATACTGTTCGATAGGCTGTCGGTCTCCAGTTCGAATCCGAAGCCATCCTGTTCAGTCAATCCGAATCACCTCCGTGAAGGAATAAGCGCCACGAGCACCGCCATAGAGGTTGCTCTGGACGAACACCGACAGCAACACCTCGTCGCCGAGTGTAGGAGAGAAAGATGTGGACGAGACATTGAGTGTCATCAACGAGCCAGCCGTCCAGAGACCGCTGGGTCCGTTCGCCGAAGCACTCTCGATCGTCATGACATCGTTCTCGATACGAACCTGCAGGGAGGTGGGATCAAGTTGGACCGAGCCGGTGTTCTGGACATGCACTGTCATGTTGTTCGAGCCTGCATCCCAACTCATCATCATCGGGT
>CAUZSY010000119.1:0-5832 GCA_963582725.1 Candidatus Thalassarchaeaceae archaeon | reverse complement strand
TCGCGGAGACCGTCCAATCGGTGCATCTCGGCACTGCCGTCCTCACCGCCTCGGTAACGCCAGATCCAACCGCTCTCACCGCCGATGTAGGCCCAGGAACCGGCCGTGTTCCATGCCACCGCCGTCAGTCTGCTCCTCTCCACAGCCGTGGTGCCGCCGGCCGGCTCGACGGTTCTGTTCAGACCGATGTATCGGAGGATGACGCCTGAATCGCCGACCATCAGTGCATTGCCCGCAGGATGGAATGAAACCGCGTTCAGGGTCTCCGTCCGGTTCGATTCGAGCCTCTGGTTCGTCGTCGGCGTGGTCGAGTCGATCCAGCCGATGTAACCGTCCGCTCCGACCGCGAGGATCGAACCATGGCCATCGAATGCGAGCGATTCTATGCCGAGGTCGGTCTCCTCGAGTGCCGTCACGAAGTCTATGGTGACGGCCGACTCGGCCGCCACGAAGGGTGCGAAGAGGACGGAAGCGAGCAGCAGCGTCAAGCCCCACGCTGGCCGGCATCCTGCTTCGTGCATGCCGTCGCGACCACCGGCCCTGCTTCAAGAGAAGTCCGGTCAGCCTGACTCGCTCATGTCGGCCCGACGCAGGACGCAGGTCCGAAGCGACGAAGGCTGACATCGCGCATCCGACCTCAGCGAGGCGAGGCGACAGAAGCGGGAGGGTTGAAGGAGCGACGGCACCGGCGGGAGACCATGGAGCGCTTCGAGGTCATCAGAGGACTCGTCAAACAGGTGGCGGCGGACGGCGGTCTAGTGACACTGGCAGCCAGGCATTTCGAGAACATCGAGCCGGTCGGCGAGAACGGATTCAAGGGTTCGCATGGAATCATGTCGACGCTGGAAGGCCGCTACACCGAGCGCGGCAAGCTCGAGATAGTGGTCGTCAACGAGCGGCCGGACTTCGATGACCCGGCAGCGATGGAGGCGGCGATGGACAACCGCAAGAAATGGACGACATTTCTCGACGAAGCGACCGGCTACGACTCGAAGAAGCGCGGTAAGCAGGCGAAGGCGTGGCTGAAGAAGGCGAGCAAGGCGAAGTCAGCAGTCGCAGGTGCCAAGCATCTGATGACGATGGCGAAGAACCTGAGCGATGAGAAGCGAGAACAGGCTGGACTGCTGATCGCTGAGATCGAGGAAGCCCTCGAAGACGATGACAACACCCGAGCCGCTGGCCGAGGCGAGAAGTTAACGAAACTGTTTGGCTCGTGAGGCGGACATGATGTCGAGCATCGAAGACATGGATGCGGCGACCATCGATGCTGTCCTCGATACTGTTGCCGGTACCGACGCTGTTGAGAGCGCCGCTTCCGGGACCTTCGCCGGTCTGGATGAGGCAGGTCGAAGACGGCTCGCATGGATTATCGGCTCTGCCGAGGAGACGATCGGCGCTGAACATCTCGCCAGCATCCTAGCCGGCGGTGAATCCGCCGCTGGCGACTCGATCATCCGCGCCTATGTCGGCTTCGAGCCCAGCGGCAGAGCGCACATCGGTTGGAAGGTCATCGCCAACACGCTTCGACGATCGCTAGACGCCGGGGTCAACGTCCTGATCTTCCTCGCCGACTGGCACGCTTGGTTGAACGACAAGTTCGACGGTGACATGCAGAGCATCCGGACCACCGCCCGTTACACCGAGGAGGTGTTCCGCGCCCTGCTGGGCCATCCGACCGAGGGCGAAGGGGCGGCAGAGCTTCGATTCTTCTCGGCTAGCGAGTTGATGGATTCTGGCGACTACTGGGCCAGGGTGCTGCGCTGTTCCAAGAACATGAGCCTCGCGCGGGTACGTCGTACCTTCGGCATCATGGGCCGTTCCGAGGACTCGTCCGACGGTGACCTCTCGCGGTTCTTCTATCCGGCCATGCAGGCTGCCGACATATTCGAGATGAACATCGACATCGCGATCGGTGGCATGGATCAGCGCAAGGCGCACATGTACATGCGCGAGGTCGCCGACCATTGGCGATGGACCAAGGCGACCTGCGTCCACACACCAATCATCTCCGGCCTTCGGTCGAGTGGCTCCCGGATGGAGTCCTTCGACCACAAGATGAGCAAGTCGGACCCGGGTGGAGCGCTACTGCTGCACGATTCGCCGGAGAAGATTCGTCAGAAACTCAGGTCAGCCCATCTCGACCCCGCCGATGCCACTTCACCTGTGCACGAACTGGTCGAGCATGTCATCCTGCCAGAGCGTGGCCTACTGCGGGTGAGACCCGACCCTGAGTATGGCGAAGCGAGCGACTGGACTTCGCTCGACGCCATTCGGGACGCACTGACGACTGAGGCTCTGCACCCGCTCGACTACAAGATTGCCGTGGCCGATTCACTGGCCGACTCGCTGGCTCCGCTCACAGCTCACTTCGAAGCGAACCGCGACCTGCTCACCGCTGTCGAGCATCTTACTGCCAATTGAACTGAGGCGACCGGGGTCTGATGTCGGCCGGCTAGATGTTCCCGCGCGCGGACCCGGACGACGGGAATGAAGGTGCAAAGCCGGTCATTCCATCTTTCCATCGGTCGGCCAGTCATCTTCGAAACTACCCGAGCGGATACCAAGTCATCCTCATCCAAGCCTAATAGAAGGGCGGCCGCGAGCGGCTGCCGAAATGACCGATTCGGCTGTCGCCAGTGGTGAGGCACTCTCTCTTCGAGTCACCGGCATGACCTGTGCCTCCTGCTCGGCATCGGTCGAACGGTTGGTCGGTCGTGTTCAAGGCGTCTCTTCGGTCTCCGTCAACCTGCCCCTGGAAAAGGCGAACGTCACACTCACCGAGGGACTGGCAGCGTCGATGCTCGAGGCTGACATCATCGCCGCGATAGAAGCTGGTGGATTCGGTGTCGCCGAGGTGCAGTCGGTCGGCGACCTGCGGCGAGATGCTGAACAGGATATCCAGCTGCTCGGACTGAAGGTGTTGGCCGCTCTGGCGCTGGCGCTGCCTACCTTGGTGCTGACGATGTTCGTCGACGACTTCGGCCATTTCGGCAGGTTGAATCTGCGGCTCCTGATAGTCATGCTCGCGACCATGCCGGTCTACCTCTGGTCGGGCTGGGACTTTCACACCGGTGCCTGGAAGGCGCTGAGAAGTGGCTCGGCCAACATGGACGTGCTCGTCCATCTCGGTACGACGACCGCGATGGTCTGGTCGTCAGCGGTGGTCCTCGCGCCGGTGATCCCTGGCGCACCGAACCTCCTTCTGGAGGCAGAGGGAGTGCATTTCGACGGTGCGGCCCTGATCATCGCACTGGTCCTCCTCGGCAATTGGCTGGAGATGCGCGCCAAGCTGCGAGCCACCGATGCAGTGCACGATCTGATGGATCTACAACCGCCGACCGCCCGCGTCATCGAGGACGATGAGGAGTTCGATCGACCGACCGAGGAGGTCGCTGTCGGCTCGCTGGTCAAGATTCTGGCCGGTGAGACGATTCCCTTGGACGGCGTGGTCACCGGTGGTGACTCGGCCGTCGACGAGTCGATGATGACGGGTGAATCAATGCCGGTCGCCAAGAGCGTCGGCGACGAAGTGGTCGGCGGCACCATATCGCTGGACGGCACTCTGCTGGTCGAGACCAGCAGACTCGCTGGTGAGACGATGCTCGCTCAGGTCGTCGAGCTGGTTGAAGCGGCGCAGGCCGGCAAGGCACCGATTCAGCGCCTGGTCGACAAGGTGGCGGCGGTCTTCGTGCCGATCGTCGTCGCAGCGGCACTGCTCGGGGCCTTAGGCTGGGCTCTGTTCGGAGCAGACGCAGCAGCCTCGGTCGGCAAGACCTCCACCGAGTTGGCCGTACTGGTCCTCGTATCTACTCTGGTCATCGCCTGCCCGTGCGCTCTCGGGCTGGCGACACCGACGGCGCTGATCGTCGGTACCGGCACCGGCGCCCGTCACGGCATGCTGATCAAGGGTATCGAAGCACTCGAGAAATCTTGGCGCTGCGACACCTTGGTGGTCGACAAGACGGGCACCTTGACGCTGGGTGCGCCGGAGGTCAGCCACATAGAGGTCCTGTCCGGAGATGAGGGGTCGCTGCTTTCGGTGGCAGCAGCGCTGGAACGAGAATCCCTGCATCCGCTCGCTGAGGCGATCATGGCAGCAGCCGAGCAGCGCGACATCGGTGACACTGTCGACTTGAGCGACATCAGGACACATGCAGGCATGGGTGTGTCCGCGACCTCGGAGGGCGTTCGGGTGGCGGTCGGGAACATCGCAATGATGGAGCAGGTCGGCGTCGAGGTCTCGGACCAGAACAGAGAGGCACTGGCGAGCAGCGGCAGCAAGGGCGCCACCGTCATGCTGGTCAGCCGGGGGGGCGAGTTGCTCGGCTGGGTCGAAGCGAGTGATACGATCCGCGAATCGTCGCCGAAGGCGGTGACGATGGCTCGGTCGATGGGAATGCAGGTGATCATGTTGACGGGCGATCGGCGGCAGGCGGCCGAACACATCGGCGAGCAACTCGGCATCGACCGGATCATCCCCGAGGTGAAGCCGGATGAGAAGGCGGCCGTGATATCCGACCTGCAGTCCGAGGGTCGGGTGGTCGCGATGGTCGGTGACGGCATCAACGACGCGGCCGCGCTGACCGTGGCCGATGTCGGTCTCGCGATGGGTGCTGGCAGCGAAGTGGCGCTCGAATCGGCCGATGTGGTGCTGGTACGCGACGACCTTCTGGATGCTGTCGCCAGCCTCGACCTCGGTCGGGCGACGATGCGGCGCATCCGCTCGAACCTCTGGTGGGCGTTCGGTTACAATGTCGTAGGAGTACCACTCGCCATGGGGCTGCTGTTCCCGTTCACCGGCTGGTTCCTGCCGCCGGCCTTCGCGGCCGCCGCGATGTCACTATCCTCGGTCAGCGTGGTGACCAACTCGCTGCTGTTGAAGCGTTGGACCCCGCCGGCTTGATCAGAGAACCACCCGACGACAGCCTGACAAAGGGGCGCCTTTGAATTCGTCCACATGGCTAACGAGGTGCACGAGATGACGATCACCGGAATGACCTGTGGCGGCTGCTCCGGGCGAGTCACCAGGGTGTTGGAAGGGACCGCTGGGGTGATCTCGGTCGAGGTCAGGCTGGAGCCCGGCGGAGCCAGCGTCACCACGAACGGCAGCGTCACGGTCGAGAATCTCGTCGGTGTGATCGAGAGCGCTGGATTCGACGCCGCCTCCGCCTGAGTCGGCAGATCTCGTCGGCCGCTGATGCTGTGACGCTGCTCTCGATCACCCACCTCGGAACGGGTGGCCGACCTGCCATGTCGGGTCGCGTCGTCAGTCGCAGCGCGAGCCGACCTACGGCTACCGCTCACTGAAGCCTAAGTGACGAACCATCCAATCCTTTGACGCGGCGGTCGCCGCGAAGTGGACTATAGTTCAGATCACTCGACCTTGCGGACGTTGACGGCGTTCGGGCCCTTCGGGCCTTCGCCGACTTCGAACTCGACCTCGTCGCCGTCACGGATGGTGCCGCTGACTTGAGACTTGTGTACGAAGAGGTCAGAGCCGCCTTCCTGCTCGATAAACCCGAATCCTTTGGTCTGGTTGAACCACTTCACTGTACCCTGTGCCATGTGGTCCGACCGCCACACGCGCACTACTTCATCTTATCCGTGCGAACCGGCCATCCGAATAACCTCAAGCCCCACCGAAGGGCCGCGGGACCGGTTCGGACGGCGGAGTCGCCGGAATGCCCGCTGAATCCTCGGTTCCTCGCCGCGATGCGACCGTCAGGGTTTGATGGCACGGGCGATGACCAGCCGTTGCACCTCTTGTGTTCCTTCGTAGATCTGAGTGATCTTGGCGTCTCGGAAGAAGCGCTCGACCGGGAAGTCGGTCGT
>CAUZSY010000118.1:0-5933 GCA_963582725.1 Candidatus Thalassarchaeaceae archaeon | reverse complement strand
GCCGAATCTCGTTCGCTGGCCGTCGATGTGATGGCCTCCGAGAGGCCGGCGGCTGAGTCTGACCCGGGAGAGGAGGGAGGCGCGTTGGCTATCGTGGCGTCACCGTGCGCGTCGCGGATCTGTTCGAGGCTCCAGCCGGCGTCGAGGTAGGACCGGATCTTCTCTGAAGACCATGCCTCTGCGGCCGGCTCCGCATCGCCGGGCGACGCCTTGCCAGACGGCTCCGTAGACGGCTCCATGGAGCGCGGCTGACAGACGAGCCGCTATCAAATCATGCGCCCCGCCCGCGCTTCTCCTCGTTCAAGGGTTATATGCGAGCGCCGAGCGGAATCGGTCAGGCGCGAAGGCAGTAGCGAAGGTGAACGACGGAAGGGGTTGAGCGGTCTGTTGTCGGGGGAAGGAGAGGTCATCACGCCCGACCCGGAGAATCCCGAGCACTTCCGAACCGTCTTCGTCAGCGACTCTCATCTGGGCTACAAAGGGGTCCGTTCCGCCGAACTGCTGCGATTCCTTCAGAGCATCCGCTGCGAGCGGCTGGTACTGGTCGGCGACCTCGTCGACACGTGGGTCATCAAGAAGGGCTGGCACTGGACCATCGAATGCGATCTGATCATCCGCCGCCTGCTGAAGATGGCGACCCAGGAGGGCACCGAGATCATCTATGTGCCCGGCAACCACGACGACCCCGTCCGTCGCTTCGAGGGAGTCTCGTTCGCCGGTGTGACGATTCGACGAGAACTGGTGCACGAGACGGCTGACGGACGCCGACTGCTGGTCATCCATGGCGACGAGTTCGACATGATGATGCGTCAATGGCAGAAGTTGGCGCACATCAGCCACATCACGTTCGGCTGGATGCGATTCATCAACAAGATGCTGAATTCGTTACGCCGACTGATCGGTTCCGGTTACTGGAGCCTGTCCGAGTGGATGCGAAGGAGCATCCAGCGGATGGTCAAGACCGAACGCAACTATTTGATCGCGGCGACCAACGAAGCGCGTGGCCGCGGTCTCGACGGTGTCATCTGCGGCCACATACATCGAGCCGAGCAGAGCATGGTCGATGGCATCGAGTACCACAACACGGGCGACTGGATGGAGGACACCAGCGCCATCTGCGAACTGGTCGATGGGACATTGCTGCTGGTCCGGACCAAACCTCGGACGGCCCATCCACTGAGCGGCATCAGCAAGGCTGAGATAGAGGCGGAACTCGCCGCATCCGGTGAGTCAGACCGGGTCGGTCTCGACCTGGAGGCGCTCGCTTGAGCGGCCTCGCCATAGCCTACGGAGTGATGGGAGAGGGGCGCGGCCACACGGTCCGCGCACTGGCCCTCGGACAGCGATTGAAGGATGCTGGGCATCGGGTACGCTTCTTCACACAGGGTCAGTCCGAAGCGCTCATCAGAGGAAGGTTCGGCAGTGATTCGGTGCAACTGACGGCGACGCCTCGCTTCGTCACGATCCGCGGCAGAGTCGTCAATTCACTGACAGGAGTCCGCGGTGCCGGCTACTGGTTGTCTCAGCCTTTCAGAGTCAGAAGGACGATTCGCGAGATGGGCGAGTGGCGACCGGACGTGGTGATCAGCGACTTCGAGCCGACAATGCCCCGCGTCGCCAGACGGCTCGGCATCCCTTGCATATCGTTCAACAGCCAGCACTTCACCCTCGCCTGCGACCTCCGTTCCCATCTCCCCCTCCTGCTCCGCCTCCGCTTGTCCGTGCTGCCGCTGCTGGCGGTGATGTTCAATCCGCGGCCGAGTCTCGTAGTCATCAGCAAGCCGTTCTCGCTGCCGACCAAGCGCCCGCACATGCATATGGTCGGGCCAATGCTGCGCGACTCTCTCATGGACATCGAGTGGCAGCCGGCCGGCACGCACATCCTCTGCTATTCACGAGCCCGACTCGACCGTGTGATGCCGGCCATCTTCGAACACGCCGCCTCCGTCGGACTGGAACTGCGTCTGTACGGCCACCACCCTGATTCGACTCCGGAGCATGTGGTCCGCCGGCCGATATCTGACGAGACCTTCGTCGCCGACATGCTGAGCACCGACGCGGTGGTCTGCACCGCCGGCAGTCAGTTGATCGGCGAGTTGGCGGTGCTCGGCATCCCGAGCGTGCTGATTCCGGAGCCCGGTCAGGTCGAGCAGGAGGTCAACGCTCGGCTGGCCGAGGCCGCCTACGGCAACTTCGCGCGGTTGGCAGCACGACGCGTCTCGGCAGCCGACATAGCGGCCGCCTTCGAGCGCATCGAAGCCGAACCGCATCCCGACCTCGCCGGCGCCTCCGACGAGGCGGCGCGTCTCATCCTCGACCACATCGATTCCATCGGCCGATGACTCGTTTGCGAACCGGCGACGAATGGCGAATGAACCCGGTTCCGGCGACTCGGCCGTCGGCTGGATGGGGTTAACGACAGTTGCCTGTTGTCGTTGACAGCACCGTCGAGGGCATCCGTCAGTCTGCAGATTCGACGCCTGACAGATCGCTGATCCTGACGACCCGATCCGCCAGCAGGCCGGCGATGACCTCGTCGTGAGTCACATGGATGGCCGGTATACCGGCCGACTTCAGGATGTCTCGGACGGCCATCGCGAGACCGCTCTTCAGTTCGCTGTCGAGCGATGAGAGAGGTTCGTCGAGCAGCATCAGCCGTGGCGCCGCTATCAGGCTGCGCGCAAGGGCGACGCGCTGCGCCTCGCCACCCGACAGCGAATCGATGCGGCGCGGACCGAAGCCGGACAGTCCAACCGTATCGAGCATTGCATCGATGCGGCTCTCATCACCCCGCTTCGGCAGTCCGAAGCGCAGGTTTCCGGCGACGTCGAGGTGCGGGAACAGCGCCAGCGACTGGAACACCATGCCGATGCCGCGCGCCTCTGGCACCAGTTCGGTGATGTCTTCACCAGCCAGTTCGAGCCGACCCTCATCCAGAACCTCCAGACCGGCGATCAGCCGCAGCAGAGTCGTCTTGCCGGAACCGGAGGGGCCGAGCAGCGCCACGATCTCGTCTTCCTCGACCACCAGCGACGCCCGGTTCAGGACGAGGGTCTCACCGTACGATTTGGAGATCCCCGTCATCGTCAACATCAGAAGTCACCTCCGCGGCCGAGCGGACGGAACCGCTCGACCATCATGAACAGCACCAGAGTCAGCAGCAGCAGCACTACACCTGCCGCGTTAGCGGCTGGCCGCAGCAGCGGATCGAATCCGGGTCGGCTCAGCAGTTCATCGACCATCACAGGCAGGGTAGACCACTCCGTGAACCGCACCACGACCCACGATGCACCGAACTCGCCGAGCGAGATGGCGACCACCAGCGCCGAAGCGACGATCAGCGACGGGGTGAGCAGAGGCAGTCGGATGGAGAGGAGGCGTCGGAGGGGTGAGGCTCCGAGCAGGGCGGCGGCACCATCGAGGTCGGGGTCGATGGCCCTGATGGCGGGCAGCAGCACACGGACGACGAAGGGGGTAGTGATCATCACATGACCGTAGGCGGGAATCCACCAGGAACGGAGCATCGTCACATCGGTCCGCAGTAGTCCGATGAGCACGCCCAGCCCGATCATCACGGCAGAGAGGGCGAGCGGCAGCATGGCCAGCACATCGATGGCGATGGCAAACCGGCCGTGACCCATCCGTTCGGCCCTGTGGATGTTCTCGGCCAGCAGAAAGCCGAGAGGCAGCGCGATGACGAGCGTCAGAATGGCGTAGGCGACAGACCAGCCGAGAGCCGAGGTCAGATCTGTCGCGGATTGCGAACCGACGGCCGCCCGCCAACCGTCGAAGGACCAGACCAGTCCCGCGGGTTGCCGCACCTGCAATGAGGCGACGAGGACACCGAGCAGCGGCGCCAGCACGAAGGCGGCCATCATCATCAGGTGGACACTCTTCCAGGAACGGACCGGGGCTGTCGTCCGCGCGTCGACGACGCTCGCAGAGATATCTCGTCGAGCCCGGGACTGCAGCCACGAGATGAGGCCGAGCGCCGTGACCATGGTCAGCAGCTGGACCAGCGACGCTGCCATCACGATCTCCGAGGCGGCCCGACCCAGTTCCGGGATTCGGATGCCGGCCCAGTCGGCCTGATTGGCCATCACGATCTCCAGATTGCGTCGGCCCGGCGTCAGGTGGCGGACCAGGGCGAACGAGGTGAACGAGAAGACGAACGTCATCGCTGCGGCCGCCAGCAGCGAGGGCGTGAGCAGTGGCGCCCAGAGGCGTAGCAGCCTGTCGCTGCGGGTCCGACCTCGCGGCAGCAGCCGCGCCGCCTCCTCGAGGCTCGGGTCGACGGTAGCCAGCACCGGTTCACAGAATCTCACGACGAGCGCGAGGTTGAACCACGCGTGCGCCAGCAGCAACGCCGCCAGCTGCATCTCGTCGTTACTGCGCAGATCGAATCCCGATATCGATTCGAACACCGATATCAGCGTCAGGAAGCCCATCGCCGCGAGGATCGACGGCATCACGAACGGCGCCGTGAACAGACCACGGAGCAGACTGTGCGCGGGCCATCGATGACGACCGAGGTTCCACGCCAGCGGCACGCCCAGCAGCAGGGTGATGACCGTGGAGAGGAATGCTATGACGAAGGTGAACTGGAGCGACCCCTGGCTCTGGAAACGTCCCTCGAAGTCAGCGAGGGTCTCGATGATGCCGGCTTCAGCGACTGCCGCCAACTGGCTCCATGCCAGCCCCAGCGGAACCAGCACGGCGGCGGTCCACAGCACGAGCACCAGGACGCCGACGGCATTGACCCGGCCGGGTCGCACGCACATCCCTCCTCAGGCCATCGCTGCGTCCCAGCCATCCAGCCAGGTCGCGATGTTCTCATCGATCTCGGCCGGAGAGACGACCGCGTCGGTAGGCACAACGGCATGCCAGCGATAACCCGCATCCTCTGGCAGGTCGCCGCCCTCGATCGCCGGATACATGTAGTTCAGTGTCGGCATCTGGCTGTTGACCCCGGCCGAGACCAGCCACTCGACGAACCGGTCGGCGATGGCCATCCTCTGCTCGGAACCGATCAGGAATGCTGCGTACTCGACCTGACCGAAAGAGGCGCCGGGCAGATTGAGAGCCACCGAGGTGGTCCAGTTGTCATTGAAGTACGCCTCGACGCCCGGCGAATGGCAGTACGAGACGACAGCCTTCGCATCGCCGATGAAACCACTGTTCCACTGCCCGTAGCCGGCCGAGTAATACACCTCATAGGCCTCGGTCCAGCCATCCGTGACGATGACCTCGTTCGCCTTCATCGCCGACCACCAGTCGGTGTAGTCCGTCGAGGTGTCAGCATCGTCCGCGAAGTACTCGGTGGTGGCGATCAGGAAAGCGCGACCCGGACTGCTGGTGCGCGGATTCTGCACCGCCACCTTGCCGGTCCAGTCGGCACCGGTGAAGTTCCAGAGCGAGGTCGGCACCGTCACATTCTCACCATCAACATGAGCGGTGTCGTAGTTGATGCAGACGCTGCCTACATCGAACGGTATCGCGAGATTGCCATCGTACGGCGCCAATGCTCTGGCAGACAGCGAGGCACGCGAGGTCGACAGCGGTTGGAAGACCTCGGCATCGAGCGCCGCGCCAAGATAGGAGTTGTCGATGCCGAGGGCCAGATCGTAGAGGCCCGTCCCCTCCGAATGGATCACCGAGGACAGCACGCTGCCGGCGTCACCGACCCTGGTCAACTCGATCCCGATGCCCGTCTGGTGGGTGAACTCACCTAGCATCTCGTCGGTCACTCCGAACGCATCGTAGGAGATGATCCGCAGGGTGACCACCGGCTCCGCTCCATCATCACCGCCGAGGCAACCGGCGAAGGCGGTGGTCAGCATCAGCAGCGTCAGGGTGAAGGGGGCAAGGCATCGTCGCATTCTCATTTCTCCTGTCGTTCATCAGGATCATCAAGCTGCGCAGTGACCGATCAT
>CAUZSY010000117.1:0-6002 GCA_963582725.1 Candidatus Thalassarchaeaceae archaeon | reverse complement strand
CACACTGCCCCAACTGGGTGGCATGCACGCCGGTGACCGTTCGCGAAAGCAGAACCTCATCGACCATGGCTTCCGACTGCCCTCCGCGTACGATAATCGACCCCTCCGCATCGATGAGTTCCAACGGCTGGTACCCAGGATGCTGTATGTCTCGGCGACACCCGGCGAGAGGGAGCTTCGGCATCTGGCCGAGATCACGGGTCAGTCCGTGCCGGAAGGCCTGATGCATGTGCCGGGAGGTGGCGGCGCTGTCGAGGCAGAGATGAAGAAGCCGGTACGGGGGGCTCTGCTGAGCGAGTCGCTTCGCAGCATCGAGGGCATCGTCAGGATGGAGATCAGGCCGACCGGGTTGCTCGATCCGAGCATCGAGGTGCGGCCGACCGAAGGTCAGGTCCAGGACCTGCTCGACGAGATCAACGCGTCCGCGGCGATGGACGAGCGCGTGCTGGTCACCGTTCTGACCATCAAGTTCGCAGAGGAGGTGGCCGAGTACCTCCAGCGCATGGGAGTCAAGGCGCACTATCTGCACAGCGAACTAGGCACGATCGAGCGTTCCGAGGTGATCAAGGCGCTGAGGATCGGCCATATCGACGTCATCGTCGGCATCAATCTGCTGCGCGAAGGACTCGATCTGCCCGAAGTCTCGCTGGTCGCCATCTTCGATGCCGATCGAGAGGGCTTCCTGCGCAACGAGAGGAGCCTGCTGCAGACCATCGGTCGTGCTTCCCGCAACGTCAACGGCCGCGTCATCCTGTACGCCGACTCTGTATCGCCTGCGATGGAGAGCGCCATCAGCCAGACCCTCGACCGGAGGCAGCGGCAACAGTTGCACAACGAGGCGAACGACATCGTGCCGAGAACCATTCAGAAGCCGAAGCCGGTGATGGGCGAGGAGAGCGACGATCTGCTCGCTGGAATCGCTGGCAAGGGCAGTGGTGGCGGCAAGCGGCTGGTCGGTGCGAGGGTCGGTGGCCGTTCCGGAAGCGCTCAAGATCGCGACCCTGTCAAACGGTTCGACCTCGGTGCAGGTCTATGGTCGACGACGGACATGGACCCACCGCAGTCCGACCCCGAGTCGCAGGTCGACCCCGGTTCGGTCCTCGCCAACATCAGTCCGCCGACCTGGGCCAGAGCCGCGATGTCGGCCGTCCGAGCCGATTCCGGAGGACCGACTACGCCGATGGAGAGTGATGCCGGCACGGCTGGACTGGTAGAGAAGTTGCGGCGTGAGATGAGGCTGGCGGCCGGTCGATTGGAATTCGAGCGAGCGGCTGAACTGAGAGACAGAATAATTCAATTGGAAAAACAGTATGACAATTGAATATATCGACCGGTCGCCGATTCGTTCACTGCAGTTGGGGGCGACGGTGCTCGACCGCAGCGAAGATATGTCGGCGATGCGCCCATCGACCACATGGGCATCGACGCTGACCAGTTCGACGAAGCCGTCGTCGACTACGATTTCGCGAGCATCGACGGAGTCACCTCTCTGATCGACCAGATGGCGACGGCCGGTGGGTTCACCGCGACGAAACTGGCCCGCGCCCGGGACATCCTTCGTGACGCGATGAGCGAACTTCAGCGGTCTGAATCGTCCGACGAGGAGGAGAAGTCGCTGAACTGGATCTCGTTCCCTGCCTGCCTGATGGCCACCGGGGCGCGTGGATTCTTCGTCGAGGTGATGAAGAGACGGGCATTCAACATCGTCGTGACGACCTGCGGCACGCTGGATCATGATATCGCTCGCAGTCAGCGGGACTACTACCACGGTTCGTTCGACCTCGATGACGTCGAACTCGGTGGACTCGGACTGAATCGGCTCGGCAACGTGATCATCCCGAACGAATGCTACGGTGATGTCCTCGAACCGCTGGTGCTGGCGTGGCTGGCGGAGATCGAAGTCGAGCGTCGGGCGGCGAATCCGGATGACCCCTGGCTCGGATTCGGCAGTGTCGAACTGTGCTGGGCGTTCGGTGAACGAATGGAGAATGAAGACTCTTTCCTGCACCAGGCGGCAAAGCAGCGTATTCCAGTCATCATCCCCGGTCTGACCGACGGCAGCATCGGCGCTCAACTGTTCATGCACCGTCAGAGGTCACCGGGCTTCATTATCGACGTGCTGGCCGATGAACAGATCTGCTCGGACCTCGTCTGGACAGCGCCCTCCTCGCACGCACTGATGGTCGGCGGAGGAATCTCGAAGCACCACGTGATCTGGTGGAACCAGTACCGGGATGGGCTGGACTCAGCCGTCGCGATAACCACCGCTACCGAACATGATGGCTCGCTGTCCGGCGCCCGCCTACGGGAGGCGGTGTCCTGGGGCAAGGTGAGACCGGAGGCACCACGGGTCGTGGTCGAGGGTGACGCCAGCGTGCTGCTGCCGCTGCTCGGCGCCGATCTGTTCGGTACACACCGCGATTCATGAGGCTCCCATCTGCACCGATATCGCACTCCACGGACCGGTGGGGCCGCTTCGGTCCGGACCCGCACGACGCCGGATCCGCAGACGGTCTGGCCGGTGGTTTCAGTCGGCCCCTTCGACCACCGCAGCCAGCATCTCCATCAAGCCGACCCTGAGCGGCACCAACGGATGGAATCCGTGATCGTTCACCGTCAGCAGAGCCTCGTGGAGAGGTGAGAGATCTGGGCGAGACGGTCGGGATGGGTCGCCGATCGGTGACGTGGGGGAGTCAGCCGCACCGCCGACCCCCGGCAGAACGGCGACGGTTGTCTGGACCGCTGCCGAATCGAGGCTGGCTGCTTCGAGAAAGGCCATGCCGTCAGCCGCTCTGACCGCGTCGAAGCGTGACCAGAGGATCAGCAGCTCTCGCCTCAACTCCGCCTCAGTCCAGAGCCTTCGGCCACATGCATCCATCTCGGACGGCAGGCTCTTCGCACGAACCAACTCGGCGACGGCATCACAGAGGTCCCTGACATGCAGCCAATATGCCGGTCTGATCGCTGGTACGGAGTCATCTGAGCCGCTGCCGAGCACCACTCCATCATCATCGGATGGTCTTCGTGTTGAACCACCCGCACCGCCTCCATTCACGACCGATTCGACCAATCTTGCCAGATCTCCGGAGCCCCATGGGTGGTCGTCCCCCGGGATGTATAGGTCATGCACTGACAACTTCGACGCGACGTTCTTCGGCGGTGCCGAAGCGACGGCTGAGGGCGCCCCAGTCGGCACTATCCAGAGATCGACAGGCTGTTTCGGGACGGCTGACGAGGCCTGCACGGTGAACACCTCGCCGATAGGTGGCAGGCGCTCGAATCTGCGTTCCAGATGAGCCGACAAGCGAGGCTCTCCGGTCAGGAGCAACAGGCTCACAGAACCCTCTCCCCCCCCCTCAGACGACGACGGTCCGCTCCTGCGCCCTGATGACGTCGCCGAAGACACCGAGGGCCTCGTCCACCTCATCACCGGTCAGATTGAGTGGTGGCCGGAGACGGACGCTGTCGAGGCCCGAGGTGAGGGTCAGGACTCCGGCTTCGAGGGCTCGCCGGCGGAAGTCGTCTCGCTGTTCTCTGGAAGGCAGGGTGAAGGCTTGGAAGAGCCCTTTCGCGCGGACGTTGCTGACGCTCTCATGAGCACTCGCCAACTCGTTCAGCCCATTCTCCAACTGCCGACCGATCACCTCGGCGTTGACGATCAGCCCCTCCCTCTCGATGATCTCCAGATAGGTGGCACCGCGGACCATGTCGATCAGATTACCACCAAAGGTGGAGTTGATCCGGCCGCTGGTGTCGAATACATTGTCATCGAACTCCTGCAATCGTTTCGAAGCCATCATTCCGCAGACCTGCATCTTCTTTCCGAATGCCAGCAGGTCCGGTTCGATGCCGCTGTGCTCGTGCGCCCACATGCGGCCTGTGAGGCCAACTCCGGTCTGCACCTCGTCGACCACCAGCATCGCTTCCACCTCGTCGCAGGTCTCACGCAGGCCGCGCAGGAAGGATGGTCGGAAATGGTTGTCTCCGCCCTCGCCCTGGATCGGTTCGATGATGATCGCCGCCATGCTGTCAGGGTGGGCTCTCGAGTGGTCTCGAATCGAAGCCAAGACATCCTGCTCGAGCCGGTCCAGACGGGCATTCTCCACTTCATCGAGCGGGAATCGGATGGTGGGGTTGTCGAAGCGAGGCCAATCGAACTTGGCGAACCGTTCGGTCTTCAGGGGGTCCGTGTTGGTCAGCGACATCGTGTAGCCGGTCCTACCGTGGAACGCTTCGTTGAAGTGGCCGATGGTCAGCTTCGACGAGGCGGCCTGGTCCGACTGCCAATCGAATGGGACGGCCGGATCGATACCCCTAGCCTGCCGTTGGTGGCTCTTCCAGTCCATCGCCGCTTTCAGGCAATTCTCGACGCCGAGAGCGCCCCCGGCGACGAAGAACAGGTTTGGCAGGTACGACGGCTTCGCGATACGAGCTATCGTTTCGACCGCTTCGGCCATCTCGGCGGTGTACATATCGCTGTTCGTGACATTGTTGATGGCGACGCGTCCGAACTCGGTCTGGCGGGCGATGACGTCGGGGTGATTCCAACCGACCGGCATCGAAGCGAAGCAGGAGAAGAAGTCGAGGATGTCACGGCCGGTGCGGCTGTCGTGGAAGCGGCTGCCGGCGGAGCGATCGAGGTCTATGACGAAATCGAAACCGTCGACCAGTATGTGTCGAGCCAGCGTCTCGTGCACATCGTCAGAAGCGACTGACATCAACCGTCAAGGCCTGCGGCCATCCTTATGGTCTTACCTTTCAGGACCCGCGATGGTGGGGTCTCCCCTCACCCGACTCGACGGGTGGTTGGGGGTAACTATCCAAGACAGGGTAAGACTGGCGGACCACCCAGACCTCGAAGATGGTTCGGCCCCCACTTCGATGTGAATTCCAATTGAGTAGTATTTTGGAAAGGCCAGAAAATATAGATATTTCAATTGGAATTGAGAATCATCTTGAGTGCAGGGCACGATCAGGTGAGCAACCGGATCGAACAACCTGCAAAGTCACCCGACAGATACTAGGGGAGATACCGTTCGAGAGTTTGTGTGGTTTTGAATTGCACACCATTTGATGGCAATTGAATATGGTCGACCATGATCAGCCATCAGGGCGATTGATTGAACAAATGGCTAGGATGGACCGTTTGTTCTGATAATCCTTCCATTCAGAACGCTTATCCAATTGGCAACCGCTTAATCTGAATGATATCTCAATATGGTTATACGCCATTCACCGACCCTCATCTTTATTGGCCGTTTCCGCCGACACTCCATTTGGCGATACACCGCCGAGGGATGCACGGAGAAACAATTGGGGGATGAAAGATGGAAGATGATTATCGAATTGACGATCTCGTTGATCGCGAGGTCTATGTGAAAGAAAGATTGGTTGGGACCATTGTTGGCGAACGGTTCCACCCGAAATCGGAGTTCGTGCGCAGCGTGCGTATCGAAGTCGCACCGGATGTGGCCGACGAGTTCATGCGCAAGCCTGCTGGCATCGCGCCGCTCGGCAAGGATCTGGTGCACAGCATCCGAGCCGATGGAGCGGTCAGGCTGTCAAAGTCGATGCGGGAGCTGCAGCGACGGTGGCGAAACACGATCAGAATCAATGAGCGGCTGTTCGCGCCCGACGAGTTGATCGACCGGGCCGTGATGGACAACGATGGATATGAGGTCGGCACGATCGTCGACCTGGTCAAGATCAAGCGGACCTACCGTGGCGTGGTGGTGCGTGTTCTGCCGGCCATTCGCCGGCGGCATGGTCTGTCGGAACACATCGTGCTGCCTGTCAACCAGCTCAGTCGGACGACGGCGCGGCTGGACGAGGTGATTCTGTCACGATCGATCCAGCGGGTGATGTCGCTGCCGACCAGTCAGCGGCTGAACAGCGGCGATTACTACGACATCTCGTGAACGGAACCGCCCAAGCCCACCGGCTCAGCGGAGGATGCGGGTGAGGTCGAGCGGAGCGCCTCGGAAGAGCCGGTCATTCAGTCA
>CAUZSY010000116.1:0-6002 GCA_963582725.1 Candidatus Thalassarchaeaceae archaeon | reverse complement strand
GACGTTTGCTATGACGGGCGCCCAGTTGAACGTCACCGATTGCGGCGGAGGCGGCGATGACGATGGGGTCCTCTATGCATCCCACCATCTCGAGTTCGGCGTCGATGGGAGTGACATCGCACATCTGGCAATCGGAAGCGACTTGGTCTTCGATCCATCATTGCGAATGTGGGCCGACCAGTCGGGCGATGGTGACGGGATGGTCAATCAGGCCGAGGCGGATGCGTTCCTCACCCAGATGTTCTCGGATTTCGATATCGATGATGATTGGCCCGAGGCCTATCTCGACGATTCGACCGAGCCGATGCAGCCGGTCAGTCACACTGGAATGGATGGGGCGCAGCACAACGCGACCGTGGAGGTGCACAACTTGACTGGTCCCGTCGAGAACAACACCGAGTTGCTCTGGGTGATGATCGGATTTGTAGTGGAACAGCATGGGGTGAACCACACCTCAGACCACTGGATCCACCTGCCGTCTGAGTTAGATGAGGGAGAGGATGGAGTAGCAACCATCAACACCGACTATGCCGCGAAAGGTGCGGATGGCTGGTCTGTCAACGACGTGGAGATTGATGGCGTCTTCATGACACCCAACTTGGGTGGTGAGTTCCACATATCATACTCCGTTGGCGAACTTGATCCGCTGAACTTCTCAGTAAAGTTCGCGCCGGACGGCGGTGGCGGCGAGGACCCCTGTGGAGATATGCCCCAGATCTCTGGTCAGAACCTTATCGCGTCCTTCCACGTCGATGCGGCAGGTGATGCCCACTTCGAGGTCGAGATGAACGAGACGCAGCCGATGGAGCTCCGCGGATGGATCGACGATTGTGTCCACCTCGGCGATGGCGACGGCAACGTCAGCATGACCGAGGCCACAACATTCGAGGTCATGCTCAACGAGGATCACTCAGGTGATGGCAATGGCGAGGGGGATGATTCCGCCGGAATATATGTCGATGGACTGGAGATGACGGAGGACGGCATGACCGCTTCTGTGCACGGATTGACCGGAGCGACCACAGATACCTCACAGCCGTACCTGCTCATCTCCCAGAGCTGGTCGTACGCCGCGGTCCCCGCTGCGGCCGACCACACGATCACCCTGCCGGACAACGACGCCAACCACTCCGACAATTACGCGAGGACCTACACGATAGTCGGCAAGGACAGCTGGACACTGACCAACGCGTCGTATCAGGACGACGCTGCCTCGGCTTCGGTAATGATGACGATCGATGCGGCCGGCGCCACGACCATCTCGTTTGCGGCGGCCGACCCCGACAAGCAGATGTGGACCTTCGTCTTCTCGAATCCTTCAGCGGCGCCTGATATTGATAACGACGGCGTCGAAGACTCGACCGACAACTGTCCGTCCACTGCCAACAGCGATCAGGCTGACGCGGACGGCGACGGTCTGGGGGACGCGTGCGACACGCCCGATGAGCCTGCCGAGAACACCACGAATATGACTTGTCCAGCGGGCAAGGTGCTGATCACCGAATCTGATGGGCATCAGGAGTGCGTCGACGACCCAGCGACCGCCCCGGCCAACTCGCTGCCGTCGTGCGAGGTCTCCTACTCTCTGGAGACGACGATCGACATGCTGGGAACGACCATTGATGTCCGCCATGGCGGCGGCGCCACCGTCTCGGCGCCGCTCAGCGGTGCCTTCACGGTCAGCCTGCCTCCTGGCGAGTACTGGATGATGGTCGAATGCACCGACCCTGACGGCGATGTCATGACCCTGTCGATGAGCGAGGGCGGTGAGACCGGCCAGATGGTAACGGTCGGCAACGCGTTCTACGCCGAGACCGGATTCTCCCTGACCGAAGCGATGGTCGGCGGCGCCACCACCGTGACGGTGGCGTGGAGCGATGGCACCGACAACGGCCAGATGAGCATCACCTTCGAGGTCGTCTCGGCCGACGAGGCGCTGCAGGTCATAGAGGACGAGAGTGGCGGCATCATCCCCGGCTTCACCGGGATGATCGGCGTCATCTCACTGCTCGGTGCGGCGATCATGTATCGCCGCCGCGACTGAATCCACACACCCACCCACGGACCGACTGAGAGTGAGGGGGCCCCGGCCCACTCCTCCTGTCCCCTCGCAGGAGGGCCGCTGGCCGGCGTCAGCTCATGAGAGCGAGCGGGGCATCGAGCCGCGAGCCATCCAATCAGCAGTTGCCACAACCAGCCTCACGTCAACACAGAACCAGATAGAGTAGACACCTATACTGATTGAGAAGAGGTCCTCTGCGAGATCCGGACCCGGAGAGGTGGACGGGAAGAGGTATGCGTGTGATGTCTGTCCGTAGGACAGATTCGGCCGAATCAGGGTGACCAATCAAATACTACCCAGACATCTGGCGACCCATGACACGAACACACCGAAGGACCGCACTCACGTTCGCCGCCCTGATGATAGCATCGATCGCGCTGCCCGTGATGACCACCGTCACCGCAACTGGAACGGCCGATGTGGAGGTGGAATCCGATCGCAACGACGGATCCTGGGGGCCGTCTCAGTATTGGGCGCCTGTCTACGTCCAAGTCGGCGACACCGTTGAATTCGATATCAATTCGACAAATCTCACAACGGGCGACCAATACATGGTCGAATATGACCTGTACGACTCTCTCTGGAACTGGTTGAGTGGCTCGACAGCGAACTGGACCGCGTTCAGCAACAATTCCGCGGAATGGTCCAACTTCACCGTGCCTGACTCCTGCGAACTCTACATGATGGCCACCCTCGCAGTGGAAGTCAGCAGCAACAACACCACCTCCTGGTACACGGAATCAAATTCCTACTTCGAGTGGGATGTCGTAGACTGCACCGACCCCGGCACCGAACTCAGCGGGCAGTACGACGATGGCACATGGGGCCCGATGCTGCACAACGTCTTCCCCTCCAACATCACTGCCGGCGTCGGAGACACGAGGATGCTCTTTGTCAACAGCAGCGACCTGACTCAGGGCGGGTCGTATGCGCTCTACTACGCTGCCTACGACTGCGACTGGTACAACCTCTGGTCGAGCAACAACTCGATCGTCTCCTTCACCGCCATGGGACCGAACGATTCCCGCACAGTGAACGTCACGATGACCGACACCTGTGAGGTCAACTTCGAGGCCAACCTGTACGAGATGAACATGAGCAGCAATTCCTCCATCTGGCTGGGTGGTTCAGACTTCGCCTGGCAGATAACCAACTACACCAACCCCCTCACCATCATCTCATCGAACTCGTCCAGCGGTCAGATAGGCGACACGGTTACCGCGATCATCGACTCGGTCAACCTGACCGTCGGCAGCGACTACGAACTGGACGTCTGGGTCCATGACAACGACTGGAATTCCCTGTACTCGAACAGCTTCCCCTGGACGGCGATGGGTAACTCGTCGCAGGAACAGGTCAGCATCACACTGCCCGACTCATGCTGGATCGAGGTCGAGGCCGACCTGTACGAAAATATCTCCAGCGCTAACGGCACGTACTACATGGATCATCTCGATTACTACTCTTTCTCGTGGTCGGTCACCGACTGCTCGAACCCGAGCGTCGCGGTGATGGGCGAGCACGACAACGGCACATGGGGCGAGATGGACTGGTGGCATCAGAACCTGAGCGTCACCGCCAGCGTCGGTGACGCACGGATGCTGGAGATCGAAGCGACCGGTCTGGCGACCAACTCGGATTTCAACATCGAGGTCGACGTCTACGATGAATACTACAACTGGTTCGACGGCTACTCTTGGAACTGGACCGCTGCCTCTGCATCATACACCGAATTCATCAACATCACGATGCCGAACACATGCCTGGTCCGTGTCGAGGCTGAACTCTACCAGACCACCGCCAACAACACCACCAATTACAGGGGCTACAGTGACTGGGAGTGGGAGATCGACGACTGCGTCGATACCGGCTTGACAGTTATCGGCGTATTGAACAACGGCAGTTGGGGCGAGTACGATTGGTGGGACCAACCGGAAGCATATGTCGGCGACACTGAGATGCTGAAGTTCGAGACCGCGGGCCTGATGGTCAACGAGGATTACAGGATCGAGGTCGATGTGTTTGATGACGACTACAATTCGATTAATTCGACCTATTGGCAGTGGACGGCCTCCAGTGACTCATCTACGGAATTCTTCAATGTCACCATGCCGGACACCTGCACTGTCCGCGTCGAGGCCACCTTGCTCTATTGGGACAACGAAAGTTGGTCGAACTGGTCCTGGCAGGACTTCGGAGATTGGGAGTGGGATGTGCTCGACTGCACCACTGCTGAGACAGGCATAACCATCTACGGCGTCATCTGGGACGATTCCTGGGGCGATCTGAGCGAAGGCACCGCTCCCTTCAGCGTCGGCGACGTCATCAGCATCAGCATCGAGACCGATGGACTGGAGAATGGTGTCAACTACTCCATCGAGATCCAACTCTACGGCGAAGACGACTTGCTCGACCAGTCGTATGTCAACTGGACCGCCGATTCGTCGGGGAATATGGCCACCTACAACATCACCGTCCCCGACACCTGCGGCATGTCCCTCAGCGCAGTCCTCTACGCGGATGATGGTCAGGGCTGGTATTCCTACGAGGACTATGCCTCGACCTACTGGGGCATAGTCGACTGCACCCGGCCCGAGGTGATCATCGAAGGAGAGCACGCGAACGGCAGCTGGGGACCGATGGAATGGGACCAGAACACTCGAATCAATGACTGGCATGTAGATGACACGGTCGAATACACGGTATCGATATCGGAACTCGAGGAAGGCGTCAACTACTCGCTGCAGATCGATGTCGAGGATCAGCTGGGCGGCGGCATCTACTCAACCACCCACAACTTCACCGGTGACAGCACCGCGCAGGCTGGTCCGTACGACATCAACTTCACCATGCCGGACACCTGCCACATCAATGTCCAGGCCACCCTCTACGAAGTGGAGGACGGCTGGAACAGCCACATAGCGAACGCGCACTGGTCGATGGGAGTGAGGGACTGTACCAGACCCGACATCTCCCTGACCGGCGCCACCGGCACGGCTGCGATGGACGGGTTAGACTGGGACGAGGAGGCGATGATGAACGAGCAGTGGTCGTTCGAGATGCGGGTCTCCAATCTGATCCCCGGCGACTACGTCCACAGAATCCAGGTCCACGACATGTGGGGTGATGTGGTGCACGAGGAATCCGTCAACGACACTCGAACCGCGACCGAGCGGGACGATGTCACCAGCGTGCAGACCTCCTTCACCTTCGGCAGCGACTGCCGGTACCGGATCGAGGCGATCGTCTATTCGGTGATTCAGAACGACTGGGGTGAAGAGGAGTTGAGGCATTACTCTGGTCACGAGGCCGAGTTCTACATCATCGATTGCTCACGACCCAACATGGGAATCTACGGCGAGCACGCGAACGGCAGCTGGGGACCGGATGACGACGACTCGAACATCACGGCGATGGTCGGCGACGATGTCACTGTCGATGTCGAAATCGGCGATCTCGCGATAGGCACCATCTATCAGCTCGAGTACAGCTGGTGGAACGGCACCCTCTGGGACGGCTCGGACTTCGGACACGGTGACTATCAATGGAATGCGACCAGCAGCAACCATACATTCTTCCTGAACGCGACCGTACCTGACTCATGCGAACTCGACGTGTCGGTCAGACTGATGCAGATTCGAACCGATGAAAGGGGCTGGGAGCAGGGGGCCGAGTTGGAAGACGGCGAATTCCACTGGGACATCACCGACGCCAGCGGCAACTGCCCGCCTACCGACGAGGCCTTTGCGACAAATCTGCACATAGGACTCGACGCGCAGCAGAACGCCGACAACATCACCGCTGTGGTCGTTCTCAATTACAGCCTGAGATACTGGTTCCGGATGCTCTTCGATCAGAACAGTGACGGCACCTTCAACCAGACGGAAGCTGACTCGTTCCTCGCCGAGATCAATGAAGAGGGCGAGATCGAGATTCCGAT
>CAUZSY010000115.1:0-6027 GCA_963582725.1 Candidatus Thalassarchaeaceae archaeon | reverse complement strand
CACTCCCGCCTGGACCAGCAGCAACTCCCTGTACACCTTTTCTGTCGCCTGGGGCGACGTGGATGGGGATGGGGACCTCGACCTGGCCGTGGGGAACAACGGTGGCAACGAGGTCTACCTCAACTCAGGCACCGCTCTGGCCACCACTCCCGCCTGGACCAGCAGCAACTCCCTGTACACCCGGTCTGTCGCCTGGGGCGACGTGGATGGAGATGGGGACCTAGACCTGGCGGTGGGGAACTACGGTGGCAACAACGAGGTCTACCGCACCTCGGGCACCGCTCTGGCCACCAATGTCACATTGGTCAATGGTACCACCATCAACGCAACTGCACCCGCCGCCCCTGACGGTATTGCCGGAATGGTAAATGTGACCCTGTCCGGTTGGAATGGTGTCCAAACCACCATGGTAGACGGTTTCAGGTACATCGAACCTCCGAATATCTCCACGTCGCTGACGCATGTGAACCTAACCCGCGGAACGACGATGACACCGCTCACCTTCAACAACATCGGCGGTGTGGTGGTGATTTGGGAAATCTCACCCTCACTGCCGGCGGGTCTGTCCTTCAATTCCACCACCTCCAATGCATCGATTTCCGGAACCCCGACGGTAAACTCGACGAACACCACCTACACCGTCTGGGCCAATAACAGCGCTGGCAGCGCCTCAACGTACTTCTCGATGAACATCACCGACCCCGACCTCGATGGCGATGGCTGGGATGATGATGACGACGCATTCCCCAACGATTACACTCAGTGGAATGACACGGACTCGGATGGCTACGGTGACAACTGGGAAGATGGTGCTTGGAATGCCAGCCGCAATGGAACGCAAGGACAATGGCTCCTCAATGCCACCACGCCTGATGGTTGTCCAGTCACATCGGGGAACAGCACCTTGGGTGGTTGGTGGGGCTGTCCCGACACGGATGGCGACGGCTGGGCTGACCTGCTGGATGATTTCTCCAACGATTCAACACAATGGAACGACACCGACGGCGACGGCTGGGGAGACAACCTATCGGGAAACAATCCCGACCAATTCATCAATGATTCCACTCAATGGAATGATATCGATCTTGATGGTTTCGGCGATAACTGGGGAGATGGTGCTTGGAATGCCAGCCGCAACGGGACGGTTGGCCAATGGGTACTCAACGCCACCACGCCCGACGGTTGCCCCTCGTCATTCGGAAACAGCACCTTGGGAGGATGGTGGGGCTGTATCGATACGGATGGCGACGGTCATGGAGACATCGTCGATAACTTCGTCAATGACAGCACGCAGTATGCCGACACCGACGGCGACGGCTGGGGAGACAACCTATCGGGAAACAATCCCGACCAATTCATCAATGATTCCACTCAATGGAATGATACCGATGGTGATGGTTTCGGCGACAACTGGGGCAACGCCTCCCTGAATGCAACTCGCAATGGTACAGTCGGTCAGTGGGTGGACAATGCAACTCTGGTCGATAAGTTCCCGACCTATGAATCGGCGGCCAACGATACAGATAACGATGGTCATCCAGATAATTGGACGGTATTGGCGACATTGACTAACGGAGTCTCTCAAGATGGCCTCAGGCTCGACGCCTGCCCGCTCATATGGGGCAATTCAAGCATCGATCGAAGTGCCTGTCCTGATGCCGACGGCGATGGGCGCAGCGATCCGGACGAGCCTGCATGGACCTGGCTGGACGGTGCCGACAACTTCACCTCGAATCCGACCCAATGGTCGGACGCGGATGGTGATGGTTTCGGTGACAACTGGCAGAACGGTTCGTGGAACTCGACTCGTGAAGGGGACGGCGGCATAGGAGACTGGATCGAGAACGCGACCGAAGTGGACTGGTGCCCCGACATCTGGGGCAACTCGAGCAACCAGAGACTCGGCTGTCCAGACGCCGACGGCGACGGGCTGGCCGACATCGATGACGACTTCCCCGACGATCCGCTGCGCGGTGGCGATTCCGACGGCGACGGCTACGACGACGCACTCGACGACGACTGTCCTCTGGAGCACGGCAACTCGACCATCGACAGGGTAGGCTGCCCCGACGACGACGGTGACGGTCATTCGGATGACAACGACGCCTTCCCGAGCGAGCCGACCCAGTGGAGCGACATCGACGGCGACGGCTATGGCGACTCCCCGTTCGGCATCACCCCTGATGCTTGTGTGAACCAAACTGCTGACTCGACCGAGGATCGCTTCGGCTGCCTCGATTCGGATGGCGATGGATGGAGCGATGCCGACCCCGGCAACTGGACCATCTCGCAAGGCGCCGACGCCCTGCCGAGCAATCCGACCCAGTGGAACGACACCGATGGCGACGGCTGGGGCGACAACTGGGCTGACGAATCGTGGAACGGCAGTCGGAACGGCACGGTCGGCCAGTGGGTCGAGGACGCTACCGAGGTCGACCGCTTTCCGCTGGCAGGGACCCAGTGGGCCGATGCCGACGACGACGGTTGGGGCGACAACCCGAACGGCAGCCTCGCGGACGCTTTCGTCAACGACTCGTCGCAGTGGCGCGACAGCGACGGTGACGGCTTCGGTGACAACTGGGCCGATCCGGCATGGAACGCGAGCCGTAACGTCAGTTGGCCCGGTATCTGGATGGAGAATGCGACGACGCCTGACGAATGTCCCCTCGACGCGGGTAACAGCAGCGCTGACCGGCTCGGCTGTCCCGACCGCGACGGCGACGGTTGGTCCGACGACAATGACGACTTCCCGGACGAAGCGAACCGGACCATCGACGGAGACGGCGACGGCTTCGACGACGGCTGGGAGGACGACTGCGTCGGCAGTCATGGCACCTCGTTCGTAGACCGCATCGGCTGTATCGACTCAGATGGCGATGGTATCAGCGACCCAGATGACAATTGGACCTACGACCCGGTCGCATGCGCGTCGAACGGGACGAACTGCGCTGACGCGTTCCCCGACGATGTCAATCAGAGCCGCGACCGCGATCTCGACGGCTACGGAGAGAATCGTCTCGTCAACGTCTCCGACGACTGTCTCTCCGAATGGGGCAACTCGACTCTCGACCGTTATGGCTGTCCCGACCGCGACGGTGACGGCTGGTCCGATGAAGGCGACGACTTCCCAGACGATTCGCTGCGCCGCCTGGACGCCGACGGCGACGGCTTCGAGGACTTCTACGACGACGACTGCCCGGAACTGCACGGCACCTCGACCGAGAACCGGCGCACCGGCTGTCCCGACTCTGACGGCGACGGCTGGGCCGATGAGGACGACGCCTTCCCGAACGAATCGACGCAGTGGTACGATTCCGACCAGGACGGCTGGGGCGACAACTTCGCGACCAACGCCGCGTGGCCTGAAGGGCGCGACGTGAACTGGCCAGGCCGCCTCGTGACGGGTGCTCGCCTCGTCGATCTCTGTCCCATCGAGCCGGCCGACCAGTCTTCGCGCGACGGCTGCCCGACGACATCATCCGGTGATGAACCGGGCGACGAGGGTTCGCTCGGCGAGCGGATAGGTGGCGCCATCGCGAGCGGAGACTTCGCCGCGCTGGCTGATGAACCGGTTGTCCGCACCTTCGGCCTGACCGCTCTGATGATCGCCTTCCTCACCTTCCTCCAGACCAACCTGGTCACCCAGTTCCTGCCCGAATCCCTGCGCTTCCTGCAGATCTCCCGCCGGAAGAACAAGTTGTCAGAGGAGGAGGAGACCGAACTGCACAACATCCAGTCGCTGGTCCGTCTCGGCGCCGACGAGGAAGCGACGCTGCGTGACGACCTGACGGACCTGCGCAGCGAGTTGTCCGGCAAGGAGGTCCAGGGCGACCTGCCCAAGGGCGCCGCCGACCGGCTCGGCTCTCTGATCAATCGAATCCTGGCGATGCCGGAAGGCACCATCCACGCCATCTCCGACGACTCGCACTTCTTCGGTCTCGCGGCCTCGATGGCAGCCGACGACAGGCTTGACGAGGCACGGATGGAGCGCGAATTCAACGCCGACGGAGACCGACCACGAAAGAGTAGAGGCGAAGCGTTCGCCGGTCTCGACGCCGCCGCCGAGGGACTCGACGAGGGCGGTGGGAAGAAGTCACGCAGAAGCAAGTCCGACCCGCCTGAATCGATGACCGGCGTCACCCGCGACGACGGCTACGAGTACGTAGAGTGGCCGGAGGACTCGTCGCTCTGGTACTATCGAGTGCCCGAGACCGACGAGTGGAAGCCGTGGAAGGGCTGACGCATCGGCCGGTGCTGGGATGACCCCTCCACACGCTGACGATGATGCAGAGGAGCCTCCTCAGACGAGGTGGCCCCGATGTCGAGCAGCCTCGACCTGAACGGGCCGACGGCAGACTTCAAGCGAGGGTTGAAGGAACCGCCGCGGTTCGCGGCGGAAGATGACCGAGCAAGAAGGTGAGAAAGGCGTCAGGAACGTCATCATCATCGGCAGCGGCCCGGCCGGCTACACCGCCGGTCTGTACACCGCCCGCGCGCTGCTAGATCCGCTGATGTTCGCCGGCTACATGTCAGGTGGTCAGTTGATGCTGACCAGCGACGTCGAGAACTATCCGGGCTACCCCGAGGGCATCGGTGGGCCGGAGATGATGGTCGAACTGCGAGCCCAGGCGGAGCGGTTCGGGCTCGAGGTGCACGACAAGAACGTCGAGCGGGTCGACCTCGGTCAGCGACCGTACACGGTCATCGTAGAGGGTGAGGAGCACCGCGCCCACACGCTGATCATCTGCACCGGCGCGGAGTCGATCTGGCTCGGAGCGGAGGGTGAAGCCGAGCACAAGGGCAAGGGCATCAGCACCTGCGCGACCTGCGACGGCGCGTTCTTCCGAGACGAGGAGGTGCTGGTGATCGGTGGCGGCGACTCGGCGATGGAGGAGGCGACCTTCCTGACCAGATTCGCTTCGAAAGTCACGATACTGCACCGACGCGACTACTTCCGTGCTTCCAACGTGATGCTCGAAAGGGCGCGGAACAATCCGAAGATAGAGATACGCACGTTCAGCACGGTGCAGGGCTGGCTGGCCGACGACAACGGCTTGGCCGGCGCGGTGCTCGAGGACCCGCGCGACGGCAGCAGTGAGGAGATCGCCTGTACCGGCGCCTTCATCGCCATAGGTCACAAGCCGATCACCGCCTTCCTCGAAGGTCAAGTCGGATTGGATGAGGCCGGCTACATCCTGCACAGCGAGCACACGATGACCGATGTTGCCGGCGTCTTCGCAGCGGGTGACGTCGTCGACTCGCGCTATCGGCAGGCGGTGACCGCCGCAGGCATGGGCTGTCAGGCGGCGATGGACGCCGAGCGCTGGCTCGAGGACAACATCGAAGAGTGACATCGATGTTCTCATTCTCATCACCATCTACCCCGATACGACTGTTCCCTTCCATCCCGTGCTGCCACCACTTGAAGGACTCCGGATGCTCGGATTTCTCGGAGTCCCACTCATCTCGTTCGGTGTAAAGGCTCAAGCGCAGCGGCATATTGATCGGTCCGATGGAGGAGTTGTCGGCCGGCGAGAGGGGCCGCTACGCTCGCCACCTGATGCTGCCGCAGGTCGGTATCGAAGGACAGCGGCTGCTCAAGGCGGCGACCATCGCCTGCGTCGGCGCCGGCGGCCTCGCTTCGTCTGCTCTGCTCTATCTCGCGGCCGCCGGCATCGGCAGGCTCAGAATCATCGACGATGACACCGTCGATCTGTCTAATCTGCAGCGCCAGATCATCCATTCGACGGCAGCGGTGGGACAGGCGAAGGTCGAGAGCGCCCGGGTGAGGCTTGCGGAAGTGAATCCAGAGGTCGAAGTGGATCTGCGGAACTCCCGGCTGAGCGCCGAAAACGCGCTAGAGCTGCTTGCCGACTGTGACATCGTCCTCGACGGCACCGACAACATCCCGACGCGCTACCTGCTGAACGACGCGTGCGAGATCCTCGGGCTGCCGTGGGTGCATGCGAGCGTCTTTCGATTCGAAGGCCAGTTGACGACCTTCAATCTGGATGGTGGTCCCAACTA
>CAUZSY010000114.1:0-6031 GCA_963582725.1 Candidatus Thalassarchaeaceae archaeon | reverse complement strand
TCAATGGTCTGGGACAACGAGACGGTCGGCCCCATGGGCGGCACCATCCACTACACCGACACCACTTACGAGGTCGAGGCGTTCGTCGCCGAGGACATGGATGACGACGGTAACCCCGAGGAGGTCATCATCGCGCGAGCCCACCTGCGAGCGATCGACTACAACAAGGACGGCAGTGATGAGGCTGAGTGGGTCAACGTAGCGGTCGTCGCGATGGAGGACGCTGATGATGACGGCAATCCAGATGAGTTCCTCGCGATGACCATGGAGGGCATCGAGATCGACATCGATGGCGACGGTCACCCCAACCAGAGCATGCACGCGCTTCGCATCATCCACTTCATCGACTCCGACTCCGACGGCACCCCGAACACCCTCATCGGCGTCGAGTACGGCGGCTGGTTGTTCGACAACAACAGCGACGGTCGACCGGACACCTCACACGTGGGCTGGCTCGGTGTCAGGCTGGACGACCGCAACGGCGACGGACACATCGACAAGATCAGCACCCTGCAAGGCTACGAGTTGGTCCGCGACGATGATGCGAACGGCGTCGCCGAGCAGCGCAGTCACTACATCGCGGCGGCGGTCGTCAAGGACCTCGACAATGACGGCAACCCGGAATACGTCTGGGTGCTGGAGATCGCCGACGACGCGGTCGACAACGATCAGGACGGCGCCTGGGACTGGCACAACGGCTCGTTCGCCGGCGCCGCGGCCCGCGATGTCGACAGTGACGGTCACGC
Source organism: Candidatus Thalassarchaeaceae archaeon (assembly GCA_963582725.1). Taxonomy (GTDB): domain Archaea; phylum Thermoplasmatota; class Poseidoniia; order Poseidoniales; family Thalassarchaeaceae; genus CAUZSY01. Next base: position 5,285 of record CAUZSY010000114.1, on the reverse strand, counting down.
TGAATCATACGTCGCGATGCGCGTCTACAACGTCAAGCATGGCGAGCACGCGAACGGCTTCTCGAGCCAGGTGAGCACACTGTGGGTGCTCACAGCGACAGACAGCAACGACGATGGCACACCGGATGAGGTACATGCGGTGCAGATTTTCAACGTCGAGTGGGACAACAACAGCGACGGCTCCCCCGACACCCAGTACCTACATGTCGAGGGCATCCACGTGGTCGACCGCGATGCCGACGGCCAAGTCGACAGGATGGTCTGGTTCGAGCACGAGGCCACGATCACCAACGATGACGCCGACGCCGACATCGAGTGGTCGAGCGGCACCCACACGGTGCACGCGCGAAACTTCACCGCCGCAGGCGACACCGAGGCCGAGTACCTCTACCACGTCCGCCACGTGCGCGGCAACATCTCGACGACCAACGACACGGCTCAGTACGAGAACACAACCGTGATCGCCTATCAGACGGTCGACGACGGCAACCGTTCGTTCACCCACGCAGTCTACATCAACGTCGAGTCGTGGGATTACGACCGAGACGGCGAAAAGGAGTCCGAGACCGTTCACGCGCACTCTGACAACCGCACCTGATGACCCTTCACGACCTTGGGGAAGCGTCTGGGCTGACTGAATGCCGCCCAGCATGGATTGAAGGCGGAGGGGCGGCTCGCGCGGAGCGATGCATGAGCCGGTCATCTGCGCCGTCGCGAGAACCCCTGTAGGTCGCTATCGCGGCGCGCTGCGCGGCTACACAGCGACCGAACTCGGCGCGCTCGCCGTGGTCGAACTGCTGCGCCGGGTCGGTATCGAACCAGCGAGCGGCATCGTCGACGAGGTGCTGTTCGGCCAGGTGCTGCAGACCGGCGCCGGACAGGCGCCGGCTCGCCAGGTCGCCCTTGCCGCCGGGCTGCCTCCAGCGACCCCCTGCACGACCATCAACAAGGTCTGCGGTTCGAGTCTGAAGGCGGTGATGATCGCTGCCAGCGCCATCCGGGCTGGTGAGTACGCGGTGGTCGTCTGCGGTGGCATGGAGTCGATGACGAACGCACCTCACTTCGTTCGCGACGCTGCGAAGGGCGAGGACGTGCCGTTCGGTGACCTCGGATCGGTGCTGCTGCACGACGGCCTCTGGGATCCCCACAACGACGAGCACATGGGTAGCACTGGCGAGTCGGTGGCCTCTGACCACGGCATATCCAGAGATGCAGCCGACTCCTACTCCATCCGTTCACACGCCCGCGCGCTCGCCGCATGGCGGGACGGGACGCTCGACTGGGAGTCATTCCCGGTTGCTGGCGTCGACCGCGACGGGAACGACCTCGATCTGACTCGTGACGAAGGCATCAGGACCGACGCGACGGTCGAGAGTCTCGCCGGACTGCGGCCGGTGTTCGACTCGGATGGCCGGGTGACGGCTGGCAATTCGAGTCAGGTCAGTGACGGTGCGGCGGCCATCCTCGTCGCCTCCGAAGCGGCGGCGACGGCGAATGGCTGGCCGGTGCTCGCCCGCATCATCGACCAGACGACATCAGGGCTCGAACCGGCGCATGTGATGGCGGCGCCGATTCCCGCCGTTCAGACGCTGCTGGAGCGGAACGGGCTCGCCATCGATGACCTCGCCGTGCTGGAGCACAACGAGGCGTTCGCCGCCGCTTCCTGCGCGGTGGCGCAGGCGCTCGATGTCGATGATTCACGGTTCAATCCGCATGGCGGCGCGGTCGCTATCGGCCATCCGCTCGGAGCGACCGGTGCGCGCCTGCTCGCGACGACGATCAACGCGCTCCGCTCGGCCGACGACCGAGCCGACGACGATCCGCCGCTCGGCATCACGACCCTCTGTCTCGGCGGCGGCAACGCCATAGCGATGCTCATCGCCGCCGGCCCCGACCTCGCCTGAGACTGTGGCTGCCCTCAGCCAGCGAGGCTGACCGACGACGCGGTCGCGACGAAATCAGCGGCGGTGGCCTTATGACGGGGCCTCAGGTCGCCGCAATCCGGAAGTGAATCGCATGGTTAAGCCCGTACGCCCCCACACTCGCTTCGAGAAAGCGCGAATACTCGGTGCCCGCGCCCTGCAGATCAGCATGGGCGCGCCGATATATGTCACGGAAGAAGAACTCCGAGAATCGTTCCGTGAGGAACTGGTGCAGCTTTACGGAGTCGAGGAGTCGAACATCCGATTCGTCCTCGACCCGCAGAAGATCGCCAGCCTCGAGTACGAGAAGGATCTGATTCCGATCGACGTCGACCCGCACGAGTGAGACCGCTCCTCTCACTCCTCCGAGTCCGAACTGTCATCCGACCCGCCGTAGGGCAGCGGTCGGACCGTCCGTTCGAACAGTATTGGCAGGGTGTATCGGAGGGCCGGCACCATCAGCAGAACGCCGCCGAGCAGCGCGAACAGCGGCAGCAGTGGATAGCGGTCGGTCAGCGTCTCTACTTCGGCGATCGGCGGTGGTGCCGCCTGCTGGCCGAACAGCGGCGTCAGCGAGCCGGGTCGCAGGGCTACTCCGGCGGCCCGCAGCACGAGCACGATACGCTGGCCGCCGAGGCCGGTCCGCGAGGTCGCGTTCGACGCGTCGACGACCAGAGCGCTGGAGGAGTTGGTCGAGTCATCAGCGGGGTTGACACTTCCGTTCGCGGTCAGGTTCTGAGCCGAGCCGGCGACGATGACGTCGGGCAGGAAGCCGAGTCGGCCGCCGTCGATGCCGTCGCGGACGAGGTACGCCTCGACGGTGGCGCCACTGAGATCGGTCGAGTTCGCCTCTGCTCCGACCAGCGACCAACCTACGGTCAGGTCGCGCTCGGTCGCGTTCCACTGCCAGCCATCGCTGACCAACGACAACCGGTCGAGCCGGGACGGCGAATTCAGCAGTCCGTCATTGACCGTCACGTTGCCGACCAGCAGCGACAGGTCGAGTGACTGCGTCGAGCCGTTCAGCGCCCAGATGCCGTTCAGCGCGATGGTAGGGAACGCCACCGCACCGAGCCGCTGCCGCGCTTCCCGGCTGGCCGGCGTCGACAATTCGTCGAGCACCGGGTCGGACGAGTGGTGAGCCAGCACCGCCACCGCCGGCCAGGTGCTGGTCAGAACAGCCACCTCGCGCTCGGCCTCGCGACACGGCGCGCACCAGGTCGCCGTGTGCATCTCGACGACCAGTGGCGGCGGCCTCGCGTCGGCCGAATCGCCGGCGTCGTCGGCGACGCCGGCTAGGGCTCGCGGCAGTTCGATGACCAGCGCCGCCAGCACCGCGCCGGGTCCAGCCATCGCCGCCGCGGCATCGCTGCCGGGTGACGCTTCGCCGCTCTGAGGCTCAGCCTCGGCGATGGTGATGCTCGAAAAGAATTCAGGTGAGATCAGCGTGATGACGATGATCAGACTCAGCAAGAGGCTGAGGGAGCCGGTGTTGAACAGGGTGGAAGAACGGGTGAACGGGGTGGCTCGTTGAATGGGCCTCGGGGTGGTCGAGAAGACACCCAGGGCGAGGGATGCATGAGCGTCGGGCGGAGTGGAGAGTCGGACCTTAGCACCACCCACGGAACAGCGAACGGGTGAGCGTTGAAAGAGTCGCCCTCGGTCGTTCGAGCGATGACGGACGAGAGCCGGCTCGGCTGGCACCACCTACCTCTGGCGCTGTTCGGTCTGACCCTGCTGGTCATCGCCGTCGGCGGCACCATCCGGATCTACGAGGCCGGTGAGTCCTGTCCCGAATGGCCGACCTGCTTCGGCTCGTGGTCGTTCGACGTCAGCGAGGCGGAGCAGCGCGCCTGGTACGAGGCGCATCCGGATGAGATCGATTCGCGTGGCGCCGACCACACCTACACCTCCTTCCAGATCTTCACCGAATGGTTCCACCGGCTGCTCGCGGGCACCCTGCTCGGCCCGCTGGTGCTGCTGCAGTGGTACATCGTCCACCGACGTCGCGCCCCTACCGATGACTCCGGCTGCCGCCTCGACGGTGGCCTCTCCGCAGACGCCGAGCGGCTGGCGATGCTGTCAGCCGTGCTGGTGGTGATGCAGGGCGCGCTCGGAGCGGTCACCGTCTGGATGGACAACGAGCACTGGTCGGTCGCCCTGCATCTGCTGATGGGACTCGCCTTCGCCGCAGTGCTGCTGCGACTGTGGCTGGTCTGGCTGCGCGACATCGGCGCCGGACCCTGCTGCCACGACATCGCCGCGGATGCGACGCCGGCAGGCGCGCGGATGGCGAAGAATCGACTCTTCGAGGCTGCGTTGGCGACCCTCGGTGTGATGCTGCTCGGCGCCTTCGTCTCGACGACGCCGGGCGCGAACTTCGGCTGCGGCGTCGCCGCCGGCCACGCCAACTGGCCGATGTGCAACGGCCGGATGGCGCAGATGATCACCGACATCGAGGCGCAGTCGCAGATGATCCATCGCTGGCTCGTCGTAGCGGTGCTGGTCCATCTGACGGTACTGGAGTACCGGCTGCCCGGCTGGCTGACAGCTGCCGGTGTCGGTGAAGCGGCTGCGAAGTCGGCCAAGCGGATGGTCCAGTACGGCGCAGGGATCTACTGGGTCAACGTGTTCGTCGGCATGTCGTACATCATCTCATGGACCTCGGAGGGCGACTTCTCGGAGTGGCTCAGCGTCGTCCACCTGATGCTCGGCTCACTAGCGTTCCTGATCCTGATGCTCGGCTCCTTCCTCGCCTCCGACCACCGGTCGCAGAACAGTGGGAGGACCGCCGAAGAATGACCGAGCGAGCCGTTGGATTGAATGACGGGTCGCCCCGGCATAGAGCCATGGCGGAGGCGGAGGCGGCCGACGGCGCGGCGGCGCCTGCGCTCGATGGGCGACACGGCGGTCCAACCGGTCGGCCGAGCGCCTATCTGGAACTGATGAAGCCGGGAGTCATCGCGCTGCTCCAGGTGACGGCCATCTGCGCCGTTCTAGCGCACGATCTCATCGAGTGGCGGGCCGGGCGCGGCTTCGATGCTCTCCATACATTGCGAACCTCGGCGATCGTGCTGGTCGGCGGGATGCTGACCGCCGGCGGTGCCAACGCGATCAACATGTGGTACGACCGCGACATCGACCCGCTGATGCGGCGCACCGCGAAGAGGCCGATTCCCTCCGGTGCGGTCAGCGAAGGCGCCGCTCTCTGGTTCGGCGTCACCATCTCGATCATCGGAGTAGCATGGTTCGCCGCGCTGAGCAACTCAGTCGCGGCCTTCTGGGCCGCCTTCTCCATCCTGTTCTACGTGTTCATCTACACCGTCTGGCTGAAGCGCAGCAGCACCCAGAACATCGTCATCG
>CAUZSY010000113.1:0-6065 GCA_963582725.1 Candidatus Thalassarchaeaceae archaeon | reverse complement strand
CTAGGGCGGGTCGTCCAGACCGGATTCGTCTCGCTTCCTACCGCCTTCGCATCGACCATCCGCCATTCGATGTGCAGCACGTTCGCAGCCGGCTTCTCGTCGACGACGAGCAGTGCTTCGAGCATCAGAAGGTCGAACGCGACCTGCCGGCTGGCGCGCAGCATGAAGGCGATGCCATCGCTGTCGCCGAACGAGTTGCGCGCCAGTTCGTGGTAGACGAGTTCGTCGATGCGGACGGCGTCGGCCTCCTTCGCGTGCAGTTGCCAGCGGCCGTCGTCGGTCGGATGCGCACCGTAGATGTGCAGTCGCAGGCGCAGCGTGTCACCGGCCGCGGTGCCGAGGAACCCGGCCGCCGGCAGCGGGTCGCCGGTGGCGACCGAATCGCCGACCAACGCGACATGGTCGACCAGATACTCGTCGAGACTCTGCTCGCCGGACTTCGGCATCGAGGAGGTCAGCGCCCAGGCCGGCGACGCGATGCCGCCGGCGAGGATCAGTACCAGGGCGAACGGGATGGCTATCTTGCGGGTCCACCAGGCGCCCGAGGGCAGCGCCATCGCCAGTCCCGCGAGAGCGCTGAAGAAGCCGCCGAACAGCAGCAGTCCGACGCCCTGCTCGGCCGGCCCGCTGGCCCGATCCACCGAACCGGTCCAGCCCTCGCCGGTCGGCCAGGCGGCGATGCCGGTGAACTCGTCCGGCGAGGTGGCGCCGATGCCCGCCTGCGTCTGCCTACCTATCCACTTGTACGCCTGATAGCGGTCCGCCTCGCCCTGCCAGCAGAGGTGCTGCTCGCCGCTTCGCGGCTGGGCCCAGCGGATCTCGCTGCGCGTCTCGCCCGCCTCGACCGTCGTCCTGATCTCCGGCGCCGGATTCGACAGGCCTGCCGAGGTCTCCATCGTCGGCGTGTGGTGCGACTGCTCGACCTCGACCGGCGCGACATCCCACTGGACATGCACCGTGAAGGCGGCCAGATCGTCGGGCAGCGAGAACGAGAAGCAGTCGATGTCGGGGCCGATCAACGCGCCGTACTGGAAGTGACCCAGATCGACGCTGCGCGGTGAGGTCAGGCTGCTCGGCTCGTCGACGTTGACCGCATCCGGGTCGAGACTCCACTCGATCGGCAGGTCGAACCAGGAATCACCTGCGAGGTGCAACTCCCAGGTCACCGGGCGGTCCAATCGGAAGGTGAGGGTCAGCACCACCGGGGCGTTCGGCTTCAGGATACGGCCGTTGTCGAGGTCGAGTCTGGCATCGGTCAGGGAATACGGCGTCTGCTGCTCCGGCAGACCGAATCCACTGCCCTGGATGGTCCATTGGTTCCAGGAATCGCCGAGCCGCAGGTCGACGACCAGATCCGGCTGGCTGAACGAGGTCGGATCCTCCTGGATGCGCAGATCGATCAGCAGTTCCTTCAGATCCATCGGCAGCATCGCCAGATCGCCCTGCGTCGGCAACATCGTGAACTCCCTGCGGACGGTCACCGGGCTGGCCGGTGTGGCCGACGGCGACGAGCCGGAGATGACCGACTCGCCGATCGCCTGACCGCTCAACTGGCACAGGTCTGGGTTCGTACAGACCGGGTAGAGCCGCTCCGACTGGCTGGTCAGTTCCGCCGTCGCGGTCGGCGACCAGACCAGTAACAGCGCACCGGCGATGACCAGCATGAAGCATAAGGCGAGCGGCCGTCGCGCCATGGGGGCCAGCCCTCGTCCAAGCGGCATCGAACCGGGCCATAAAGGCCGCATTCAAGGGTCTTGCCGCTCCAAGGGCACGTCTTTCAGCCTTTTTCCACAGGTTCTGCAGAGGTAGCGGCCGTTCGAGCGCCGGTTCCTCGCGTGCTCCAGACCGCACTTCGTGCAGGTCCAGCGCCACCTGCGATGCCGTTCTCGCAGATGCTTGCCGAACGACTCCCCCATCTCTCTGGCGGGTGTGTCCGGCCACCGCCCCTCCAGCTCTCGGAACCTCCTGTCGTGCCGGACATGGCCGAGCGCGTGCAGGAACTCGTGGAACAGCAGGAAGTGGGCGTAGGCAGACCATTCCGGTCGCAGCGCGTCGGGGTGCAGCGCCACCTCTCGGACATCCTCGACCAGCAGCGGTCCGTCCTGTTTCGGCTTGCGTCGGTATCGACAGACCGCGTGCAGTCGGGTCGCGTCTCTGCGCAGCCGTCCGAGCGGCACGTCGCGAAGACCGTCGACCTGACTGGGCGGCGCGATGCCGAGTTCGTGCATCGTCGTCAGTACCCGCTCCCTGATCGCCTCGATCGAATCCGGTGGCGGCATCGACTCCTCGACCGGGCTGGCCTGAACGAATTCAGGACTGGAGCGGGCCGACCGGGCCTCGGTCCAGTCGAGCAACGTCGTCTGGACCGTCATGGGCGCCTCTTCCAACCGCCGCTCCTTGAACGCTGGCCATGTTCTGCGTAGAGGGAAGCCTCATGCCATGCACCCGCTCTCGTCCCGCGAGCGACGATGACACGACTCGGTATCTGTCCGGCGATGACCATCGTTCTGCTCATGGTCGCCTCCTTCGGTCTGCCGGCCATCGAGTCTACTCCGACCCCACAGGCTCCAGACGAGCAGAAAACCACCGAGTCGGGCGCTGACTCGACGCATGTCTCGCATACGACCCATCTGAGAATGCGCGCTCGGGCGGACGCAGCGGCACGGAACACCGCCGACCTGACCTTCGACTATGTCTCAGCCAGTTGGTCGACCGCCGACGCCGGTGACAGCAAGAGCGTCAGCGCCCGCATCGAGAACATCGGCACTTCCTCATCCGGTTCGTTCCGCTGGGGACTCTACCTGTCCACCGACACGACCATCACGACCAGTGACACGCTGCTCGACGACTGGTCGGAGTCGAGCATCTCTGCCGGCAGTTATCGCTCGCGCTCGAAGACCATCACGATTCCAGCGTCGATGACCGGCGGTTACTACTACATCGGCGGCATCGTCGACATCAACAGTCAGGTCAGCGAATCGAACGAGAACAACAACGAGGACCACGATTCGGGTCGAGTGCACATCTATGAGCAGCCTGATCTGATAGGTCGGAGTTGCAGTGCGACGACGACGGGAACGGTTGGCAATTCGATAGGCTCGACGATCTCATTGTATCTGGAGAATGACGTCTCCAGCAGCCACGGCGCATCGTCCGGCACCTTCTATTGGGCGATGTATCTCTCCACAGACAACACCATCACCAGCAGCGACACCAAGGTCGGCTCGAACCAGTACGCATCCAGCCTTTCAGGTGGTTCCTACCGCTCCGACTCACTCTCCTCCTCCACCACCATCCCCTCCTCACTGAACGCCGGCACCTACTACTGGGGCTTCATCGTCGACATCAATGACGATGTCGATGAAGCGGATGAGAACAACAACGGATACACCTGTAACCAGGTGACTCTACAGGATGATCTGCCCGACTTGGAGGCTTATTCGGTCGGCACATCCTCGTCCTCGGCCGTCATGGGCGACACCATCACGGTCTCGTATCGCATCGAGAACCTCGGTACCGATTACTCGGGCTCCTTCTATTGGAAGTTGTACCTGTCGACCGACTCTACGATCACTACCTCGGACACCTACGTGGATGAGTTCAGCGTCAGCAGCATCAGTCCCGGTTCGTATCGTTCCGGTTACGAATACAGCGTCCAGATCCCGACCGGGATGAATACGGGTTACCACTATCTCGGCATGATCGCCGACAATCGGGGCCGCGTCACCGAACTGGATGAGACGAACAACGTCGTTGCCGATACCGGCCGGATCGACATCGAGGATATGGCAGACCTCGTCCCCTCGACGCTGTCGGGCCCCAGCAACGCGCAGGCCGGTCAACAGGTGAGCATCTCATGGAGGATCGACAATGATGGTGATGACGCGTCCGGCTGGTTCTACTGGAAACTCTATCTCTCGACCGATTCGACCATCACCAGCAGCGACACCCAGGTCGGTTCCACCCAGCAGGCGAACAGCATTAATGGCGGCTATTATCGCTCATCGTCGAGCTTCTCCGTCACCATTCCGAACAGCCTGTCCGCGCGCACCTACTATTGGGGAATCATCGCCGATACGACCGATCGGGTCAGCGAAGGCGATGAGACGAACAACATCCTGCGCGGCAACAGCGTCAGCATCACGGTTCCAGACTACGATCTCGAAGCGACATCGCTCTCAGTCGATTCGGGTTCGCGCTCCGTCTGCGAGGGCGCCGACATCTATCTGACGCTGACCGTCACGAATCGAGGCAGCGACTACGCCGGGACGCATTACTACGAGGCGGCCGTGGCGACCGGCAGCAGCGATCTCGACATCCTGTACGGCACATCCCTCGGCTGGGCCTCTGGGCAATCTGGGGTCTCTTCGTACACCCATTCATCTATTCAGGCTGCGTTGCCGACGACGCTGAGCCCGGGCACGTACTGGGTCGGCCTCATCGTCGATACTTTCGACGATGTCTCCGAGTCTGATGAATCGAACAACATCGTCGCCACCAGCAGCGCCCAGTTGACTATTCTAGACTGCGCCCCGGACCTCGAAGCGGTCTCCGTCTCCGGCACTTCGAGCGGCGTCCGTGGCGGCACCGTGTCGGTAGACGTCCAGGTCGACAATGTCGGCCGAGAGGTGGCGCAGAGCGTCGGAGTCGACATCTATCTGTCGAGCGATTCGAATATCGACTCAAATGACGTCCACATCGGCTCGGACACGATCAGCATCCTGGCCGAGAGCGGTACGTGGTCGAACAGTTTGAGCCTCTCGATCCCATCGAATCTCGGCGACGGCTGCTGGTACTGGGGGATGATGGTGGATCGTATCGGCGGCATCGTAGAGATGGACGAGACCAACAATGTGGTCGCTTCGTCCGGCCAGTTCTGCTTGCAGCAAGCAGACCTCGTCGTCGATTCGGTGACCGGACCGGCGACGACCGCCAGCGGTCAGAGCGTCGAAGTCAGCATCACCATCAGCAACGACGGCGGCTCTGATGCAGTCGCTTCGGAAGGGCGCCTATTGATCTCCATCGATGGCAGTGAGAATGCTGGCGATACTCAGGTCGATTCGTTCGCCGTTCCGAGCCTCGTAGCCGGCGCATCGACCACGGTGAACCTGCAGGTCATCATACCGAGCGGCCATGTCGGTGACTTCCACTGGGTCGCGGTCATCGATACGACTGCAATGGTCAGCGAGGACGACGAGAGCAACAATGCCGGTGCATCGGTGGCGTTCAACATCGAAGCGCCGGCCAAGGATCTTCTCGCATCTTGGCTCGAAGGGCCGACGAGCGCCGAACCGGGCCAGACCATAACGATCGGTTGGGGCGTCGAGAATCTCGGACAGACCGCGTTGGGATTCCCGGTCGAGATCTGGTTGTCGGCCGACCAGACTCTCGGAACCCAGGACATCCGACTGTCCCGCTTCGATGTGCCGACGGTGGCGGCTTCATCCTCCATGTCAGACCAGCAGACAGTCTCTCTCGGTGGTGACAGCGAAGGAGTCTGGTGGCTCATCCTTCGAGTCGATGCCGACGATGCTCACATCGAGGATGATGAAACGAACAACATCAGAGTCTCCAACCAGACCTTGACCATCGACGCGGACGCGGTGCCTGTAGCTGGCGATTCACTGGCCGGCTGTAACGATCCTGCCACCGATGGCGAAGAGGGAAGTGATGCAGCAGCCACCCGCTCCTCTGCCCACCACCTCGGCCTCGACCCGAACCAGACCATCGATGGCTGCCTTTCCGGCCTCGACGAAGTCGATTGGTACGCATTCCTGCTCAGCAGCGGCAACCGGACCACCTTCGGTTTCAGCTCTGAAGGCGCCCACCTGTTGGTGGTCGCGTTGAACGGTAGCCAGACTCTCGATGAGGCGGTGGTCGACAGCGACATCGATTGGTTCCAGATGTCGGCTTTGAACGACGACAGCGAGGGCTCGAATCGAGTCATCCATCTGCGTATAACCTGGAATCCGGCTAATCCTGGTGGCGCGTATCGAATCCGATTGGTGACTGCGAATGCCAGTGTTGAGACCGATGTCACCCCTCCCACCGCGCCGGTGATAGTC
>CAUZSY010000112.1:0-6095 GCA_963582725.1 Candidatus Thalassarchaeaceae archaeon | reverse complement strand
GGCCAATGCGTGGTTGAAATCGATGGTCACGGAGTCATCGGTGAACGCGACGATTCTGAATGGCATCTTGCCTTGTTCGGTCTCGCCGACCAGCATCAGACCCTCTTCGATCGGCATGTCGTCCGGAAACGCGGCGCGTGAAAGTTCCTGGACACCGCCCTCGTCTCGATCGCCATAGGCGCGCTCCGCCTCCAGAGTGAAGTTGCGCGTCTCGCCGACAGCCGCCCCCATCATCTCCTCCTCGAAGCCAGAGATCATGTTGCCGTGGCCGACGAGAAAGTGCAATGGTTCGCGGTCGCGGCTGCTGTCGAACTGTTCGCCGTCGGCCAGAGTACCGGTGTAGTGGACCACTGCCACCCAGTCCTTCGCTATCGTCTCGGTCATGACCATGCCTTCGCCACCATCCCTTTCAATGTCTCCCTCCAACCGTCTGACCCATCCTCTGGCTCTACCCTAACCCGCTCTCCTGACGGCCCTTCGGTGGTGCCCGTTCCATGGTCCATTGGGCATGGAACATCTGGCAGCCGAACTTCTCGGGAGCCGAGATGCCGGCAGCCGAGATGGTGGAAGCGGCGTCCTCAGCGGTCGCACGGCACATCACACCGCGGGGTGAAACCTCATGGAGTCGCGTCGAGGCCCCGGTCAGCGATGGCCGCAGCAGCGATGCCCGACGACCTGCGACCGTTGCTGAATCGACTGGCCGAAGCAGCCGCCGCCGAGACGCTTCCGCGCTTCCGCGCCAACCACGACATCGTCAACAAGCAGCGACGGGGATTCGACCCGGTGACGGAAGCCGACAGGGCGGCGGAGAAGAGCCTCCGCCGGCTGTTGCGGCAGGAGAGGGGCGAGGACTCGGTGATCGGCGAGGAGGAGGGTTTCATCGAGGGCAGCAGCGGTTGGACCTGGCTCCTCGACCCGATCGATGGAACTCGCTCATTCATCACCAGTCAGCCGACCTGGGGCACCCTCGTCGGCCTTCGAAGAGGCGAGACCCCGGCGTGGGGGATGATGGACCAGCCGTTCACCGGCGAGCGCTACATCGGCGGACCGGGCTTCTCCGAACTGCACCGGCATGGCGAGGTGACCGCCCTCCGCACACGCGCCTGCGCCGACCTCGGCGCCGCTCACATCGTGCTGCCGTCGCTGTACCGGACCGACTACCCCGATGGCACGGGGGCGCTGTTCAGGCGGATAGGAGCGGCCGCAGAACTGGTTCGTTCCGGTGGCGATTGCTACCGCTATGCATCGGTCGCATACGGTCAGATCGACGCCGTCATCGACCGAGGCCTTCGGATATGGGATTTCGAGCCGATGATTCCGATAGTCGAGGGGGCCGGTGGCATCCTGACGCAATGGGACGGCTCGCCGACCGAGGACAGGGGCACCATCCTATGCTGCGGCGACGCGGCGCTGCACGCCGTGCTCATGCGGCATCTCGCCGATGATCGCGAATGAACAGCCAGAGGCCTGAGTGCGGAGATGTACGGGCCTGGGGCGAAGAGGACTTCGGAGTGGGAAAGATCGCGGTCAGGTGTAGTTCTGACAGTTGTTGCAGTAGTCGGCACCATACGCCGGGATGTGCACCACCTGTTGCGCTCCACAGTGACTGCACGCCTTGTTGGTAGGTACCATCTCGCCGGTCTGCTGGGCCGACTGGGCCGAGCCGGCCGACTTGACCGCCTGCTGGACTGGTGAGCTGCTCTCCAGACTCAGAGCGGCCGCAGCCGGACGGCCGCTGGACGGGCCACTACCTCTGAGCATCATCGTCAGGGCGATTATCGCTGCGATGAGTAGCAGCAGGCCGCCGCCGATGACCCCCATCATCAACGGGCTGGTGGCTTCGACTCCATCCGACTGACCATCGCCATCTCCACCGCTGCCTGCTGCACCGCCATCGCCACCGCTGCCGTCGGCGTTCGGGTCGGCCGGATAATCGCTGGCATCGGTCGTGCTGGTGCCGTTCGCAGTTTCATCTGCGTTCGACCAGCCGTCGCCGTCGATGTCGTCGTCGTTCTCGTCAGCCGTGCCGTCTCCATCCATGTCCGGGCAGCCGAAAATCGGGGTGGTCGATTCGCCGGGGATGGTTGGACAGGAATCGGCCTGGAAGCCCGAGGGGTTGTCGCCATAGCCGTCGAGGTCGTCGTCGATGGTCTGGGTCGCATCGTCAGGGAACGCGTCCTCGTCGTCGAGCACGCCGTCGCCGTCGCTGTCTCGTTCCGAGGGGCCACAGCCAAATGAATCGACGAAATCACGCTCCCAGTGGGGAGTGTCCGGACATTCATCGACCGGATTCATCACATCGTCCCCGTCATCGTCCTGCCGAGACGCTTCGCAACCCTTCGCATCGACCACCTCACCGGCCGGCGTACCGGGGCACTGGTCGATCGCGTCCACCTTGCCGTCACCGTCGCTGTCGCGCTGGCTCGGTCCACAGCCGTCATCGTCCACCTCACTGGCCTCGTTGCTGTAGGTCCATGGGCAGAGGTCGTCCAAGTTCGACACGCCGTCTCCGTCGGTGTCGCGCTGGCTCGGTCCACAGCCGTTGATGTCGACCGCTTCGCCGAACGGCGTGTCGGGGCATTGATCGGCGCCGTCGGCGACCAGATCGTGGTCCTGCTCGGTCGGGATCCTGCTGCCCTGCAACAGTGACTGGTTGCCCGAATAGGAATAGCCGAAGACATGCTCCCAGCCCATCTCATCGGCGACGATATCGGCGTAGACGCCGAAGCCCTCCTTGTGAGTCACCACGACCCGCTCCCAGCCGTACGGCCCAGCGGTGGCGACGCTGATGCCGTCGGAATCCGAATCGTACCAGGCGACGTGCGGTCGGCCAGCGCTGTCGATGTCGACCGACGGATAGACCCCCTGCGTCCGGCTCGCTTCACCCATCACCGTCGTCGAGATGACCGAGCCGTTGTGGTATTCCATCAGCAGCACCTTACATTCCCACTCGGAGTCACAGGTGCTGTCGCTCGAATCGTCGGTGCCGCGCTGGAAGGCCAGCCATAGATGACCCTCTGAGTCGGTGGTCATGTCGGGTCGGAACCATCCGAGCACGCCATCGTACAGGTCGATGACGTCCCAGTCGCTGCCGTTCTCGACGGACATCCGCAACTTCAGTGAATCGCTGCTGTAGTACAGCACGTGTATCCTGCCGGCATCATCGAAGGCGACCCTCGGGTAGGTGGCGTTGACCTGAACATCCGAGGTGACCCAGGAGGTGCCGTCGTACCGCGCTATCCTGACCATCTTATCCTCGCCGTCGCGCCATACCACCGCCGCACCACCACTGCCATCGAGCGCGATGTCGGTGTGCCAACCGGTCGAGTTGGCGCTGTCGAGCGTCTCGATGTCCCAGCCGCCGCTGCCGTCGGGCATCGCGACGCGCGCTTCGGAAGCTTCCACATTGCCTAATATGCCACGCTGTTTGATCGTCATGTAGGACATCCATGCGCCGCCGTCAGAGTCCATCGCTAGGTCGACGTAGCGACCCGATTCATCGGCTGTGTCGACCGTGACCGGGGCGTTCCAGACACCGGCCGCATCGCCGGCGAAGTAGCGCAGATCGCAGTTACCTGTCTCGTTATTAGATTCGTAATGGCAGCTGCTCTCGCCGGCGATGTAACCGCGCATCTGAGCCAGATGCAGCGTGCCATCGTCAGCTCGCTGCGCATCGACATAGCCCCAGTCGTCATCACTCTCGGTCGTCACGACGCTGCCTATCCAGCCGCAACCGGTGTCATCGATGTATTCGCCGGAGCCAGAGTTCGGGCAGCGGTCCTGCTCGTCGACGATGCCGTCACCGTCACCGTCGAGGCCCGGTGTCGCCACTATCAGGTCGTCCTTGTCGTTGTCGTAGTAGACGAATATCTCATCTCCGTTCGAGTCGATGATGATGTCATTGAACGCGCCGACATCGCCGCTTCTAGCGACCGAATGGTAACTCCAGCTGCCAGCGTTCTCTCTGAGCAGGACGAGGTCCTTGGTGGAGGTGTTGTATGAACTGATGAAGTTGTCACCCGAGGATGATATCGCCAATCTGATGTGGTCGCCGAGATACCCTGCTCTCACCATTTCTGTCGTCCAGGAACCGCCGCTGTGGGTGGCCAGCCAGATTGAATCCCAACCGCTGACGTTCTGGTACGCGATGACCGGATTCCCACTACCACCCAAAGCCATCTCGGACCATTCGTACTCGGTGAACGGATCGCCGGTCGCATTCGAAACTACGTCCTCGACCATCCATGAACCACCGCTGTAGACCGCGTGCCGCATCGCCTCATGCCACCAGACAGAGATCGTTTGAGTGATCGGATTCTCGGCCCCGTTGATCTGGGATGCTTCGTAGGCGATGTGGACGGCCCCCGCTGAATCGATGACGATGCTGCTCCACTGGCCGCATATCGACCAGCTCTCGTAGGTACCACCCGAGCCCTCCCACTCACCTCGTCCTGAGTCGACTATGGTGTATGTCCAGATGGAACTGGACTGCGAGTAGGTTGCGTGCGCGAGTTCATCATCGCCGGTCAGGAAAGAGAAGTGCTCGTCGCCGTTCGCAGCGATGGCGAAGCCTATCCTACCGATGTTGTCATACGGATTGTTGTCGCCGCTGTCCTCGGCCGGCGCCACGGTTGTGGTCATCCACTGATTGCCGGTCAGTCGAGAGATCCGGGTGACGCCGTTTGTGTTGTCGTAGTGAGCGATGCGAGCCTCGCCGGCCGAGTTCAGTGCGATGCGCGAGTAGCGACCAGTGTCGCCGAAAGAATAGACCTCCTGCGAGCGCCAACTGTCAGCGTCCTGCCAGGCGACCCACAGGTCGTCGCCGTTCCGGTACGAGATCCAGAGGTCGCCGTCATCGGCCAGCGTCATGCTAGCGTGGTTGCCGACATCGCCGAACGAGTCGATGGTCTGCAACCTCCAGGCGGTGGCGCCGGACCGCGCTGCAGTCGCGGCGCGGTCGAGTTCAGCCGCAAGTCGGCCATTCACGATGTCGCTGCCCGACGAATCACCCTGCGGTTCGGATGGGTGATCAGCCATAGCATCGAGCGCTGTCGACTGTGCCGTGCCAGCCAACGGAGCGAAACTAGCGCCGTGCATGAGCAATATGGCCAGAAGGGTGAGCAGAGTCGGTGCGCTCAACCGCCGGCGCCCAGTCATCGAACTTTAGCGGGGAGTCGGCGCTGTTCAACATTACCGCCTCGCCGTCGGAGGCCATGAGTGACTGTTCTACTGGTTCTGAGGCATTCCGGAGCCGATGTCCTCGCCTTCGCTGTGACTTCTCTCTACCTGTCGAAAGCGCCAGCACCGCCGTTCGCACGGCGAATGCGGCCAAACCGATATGAGCACAGACGTGTTGTGGCGCCGTGATGGTAGCGGACGCGCCGATGGCAGGTGGGGGGGATGATGCGTCAGACGCCTTCTCCGAGCTCGCCACGGAGGCCGACACCATCGTCTCGCCAATCCTCGTCGAACAAGGCGTAGCCGAGCGGCTCGATCTCGATGATGACGGCGTCATCATGAACGCGGAGGTCGACAAAGCGCACACTCGCGACCGGCTCGACAAGGAACTCGATCGCATCCGCGACCGGCGAGTCGGTGACCGTCGCGGATTCCCCCGAGACTTCGCCGACTGGGTGTTGATCTCCGGCCTGATCATCGGCGTTCTCTACTGGGGACTGATCTTCGCCACCACGAGTGGTCTGTTCATGTCCGATTCGGTCGGTGCGGACCAGTCGCTCTCCGGCACCATCCTCGACCCCGGGGAGAAGTGTCTCGACAACTCTGCGAACATCTGGATCAATATCTGGGTCGACGAGGAGCAGAGGATTCGTGTCAGTTCGCACAACATCAACGAGTCGATCGAAGCGGCCCTGCTGGTCTCGCTGACGCCCGACCTGGCTATCGAGCCGATAACGACCGAAGCGTCGATCACGAAGGGCAGCCCGTCACTGGTTCTGCCCATCGCCGATAGTCGGGCCGGAGAGCTGCCGTTCCCGGACGGCGAATACGAACTGCTCGTCGAACTGTTCGATCTGACCGATATGAACGCGACCATATCGAATCTGACGAATCGAAGCGACCCGTTCCAGGACCAG
>CAUZSY010000111.1:0-6107 GCA_963582725.1 Candidatus Thalassarchaeaceae archaeon | reverse complement strand
GCATCAGATCGAACAACGGCCAGATCAGGTCGCGCGAGATGACGGTGCTGGCGCCGCCGAATATCTGGAAGATGAAGCCGAAGATCGAGAAGAAGCCGTTGAAGGCTTGAGCGACACCTGCGCCGAGCACGAGGCCGAGCGCCATGCTGGCGATGACTATCGAGAGGATCTCGAACAGCACCAGCCGCATCACTTGGTTCGGACTGGCGCCGATCGCTTGCAGAATGGCGAGTTCCTTGCGCCTTTGAGTCAGAACGAGCGATAGGAAGACGAAGGCTGAGGCGACAGCGCCGAGCGCCGCGACGACGAATTGCAGACTGAGCAGTCCGGGTGTTCCGAAGATCAGCCCGCCGTTCCGTTCGACCGCTTCATTCGCGGTCGCGAGATCGGTCACCGAAGTGACGCCATCAGCCGATTCGAGGCGAATCCGGAGTGACCGCAGCGCATCTGCGTCCGAGTCACCAAGATGGCTCGTACCATCACCGACCCAGACGTACCATTGCAGCGAAGTGATGCTCTGGTTCGCGTCGAGGTCGGTCAGGCTGCGATACGCCTGCTCGCCGATGATGATCGTGCTCTCACCGTCACTTGCAGACAAGCCGGGAATCCATCCGTGCTGACCGAGATAAGTCAATTCCACCATCCGGTCGCTCTCGTCGATACTGATCTCGAGGTCGCTGGCGAGCAGTGATGCGACGGTGGCTGGCGGCACCGGAGAGAGCCCCATTGCACAAGCGGTCTGCTCGAAGGTGGTGCCATCAGGACAGGTCGCACCGGTCAGGATGGTCTGGTTGAGGTCGGCGAGACCGAAGGCACCGGTCAGGTCGGAGTTGGAGAGGTCTGCACCCATCATCGGGTTGAAGGACGGGACGAAGCCCTGGAGGAGCACGACATCGGTCAAGTTGGCACCGCTGAGATCCGCCCCGATGAGGGAGGTCATCGTGAACACAGCACCGGAGAGGTTTGCCCCAGAGAGGTCTGCCCCTGAGAGGTCTGTCGAAGAGAGGTTGGAGAATGAGAGATCTCGGCCCGACAGGTTCTGTCCACTGAGATCGAGGGAACTGTAGTTGGATTTGAACGGATAGTTTGCGAACAAGGCATCGAATTCTGCTGCCGTCGTGGGGAACTGGATGTCGCCACCGGTGAGGTTCAGTTCTGAGATGGTGGAAATGAAGCGCAGGCTCTCCACATCTTTGTCCTCACCTCTGGTCGGCTTGAAACTGGAATCCGAGGCGCTGCGCTGCGATGTGCCTGGAAGCCTCAGGTTGAATGCGATCGATTCACCGGCAGTGAAACCACCATCCTGCCAACCGTCGAACACCTGTTGCAAGTCGTTACCTGGGACCGCCTGTTCTGTCCAGAGCAAGACTTCCTCCTGTCCTTCGAGCACCACCCAAGCGGTGATGGTCGATGTCTCGTCCTCGGGCGTGATGAGAACTGTGGGAACTGCGGTGGTGCGGATATCGAGGCCGCTGTCAAGCGATTCGGCAATGATCGCATCGACCACCATCGACTCGACTCTGCTGGCGTTCTGCGCTTCATCGAACTGCAGCGAAAGGGTCGAGCCGGTCGTCGCATCTGCCGTCCGCTGATCGACGAGCGTGCCTGTCGCGCCCTGCACGGCGGCCAGCGTCACGATTGACAGTGTCAGCACCATGATGGTCGCTAGGCGGCCTATGGATTCGCTGCTGCCACTGCTGCGCAGCCCGCGCCGAATGTCCTTGATCAGCGGAGTCCAGCCGAACATCGCTGCGAAGGCGCGTGGTCCGAACGCTGCGATTCTACCGAAGATCAGAGCGCCGCCTATCCAGAGCAGGAACGGCCCGAAGATGCCGAGCAGGCCGTCGAGGAAGAAATTGTTGACGAGGTCGATGTCACCTGACTGGTCTTCCAACCACGACTCGACCAGAGCGATGAGACCTGTACCGAACATCAGAATGTGCAGCCAGGTTTTCGGTTTGTTCTTCAACGCCACCTTGCGGACGCCTTCATCTATCTCCATCTCGAGGAACTCCTTCGTCCGGCCGTAGCCCAGCAGCACCGCAGCGCCGATGGTCACCACGGCAGTTCCCAGCATCGATAGGAAGCCAAGGCTGACATCGACCTCGTGATCACCCGGTTTGAAGGCCATGAAGCCGACAGCGTCGAGCACGAATGGAACTGCGACCATCGCCGCAAGATAGCCGGCGATCCAGGCTGCGAAACTCATCACGAGGACTTCGCGAAGCACCATCCGCTGCAACTGTTTGACCGAGCCTCCGATAGACCGATGGATGGCTATCTCACGACGGCGCTGCTCAAGGGACAGCACCAAGCCATAGATGAGAACGGCGAGGGAGAGCAGGATGATCGGAATCATCAGGATGTAGTCGAAGATCTGTATGAGACCGAGGAAAATCCTCAGGAACGCGATGTCCCCTGAGATGATGTCGTACCAGAACAATGTGACGCCACCACTGTACTTCACGAGCTCCGATCGCGCTGGATCGTCGCCACGGGTGACACTGTTGCCGAGCGTGGTCAGCCATTCTTCAGTCTCATCTGTCGAAGAGGTCGGCAACTGACTCCTGTCCACCGCGACACCTAGATATCCATGGTCCTCGTCGAGCAGGAGTCGTAACTCATCATCGGGGAGCAACGTCCAGGTCGTGAAAACTGGATTGTAGCCGAGCGTCGGATTGGCGAACGGCCAATCCTCGTAGACGCCGGCGATGGTCAGGTTCTCGATGGTCAACGGCAGTCGACAGTGCTGGATGCCACCACTAGTCGTCTCGACCTCCCCCGGACAATCGTCGGGATGCATGATCTCTGGTCTCACAGCGGTGTCGATGACATAGGTGAAGGTGATCGAATCGAGAGTGTCACCCACCTGTGCGTTGACATCATTCGCGATGCTGGCTGGCAGCAGCACGCTGCGATTGTTCTGCATGTCGGCATGGCTCGGCCACGCATCGCCGTACAACATCTGCTGAGCGTGCCTTTCAGCCAATTCGCCGTCGAAGCCGCCCGGACCGAGCAGACGGACCATCCTCTTGGTGAAGATCGGTGGGCCGTTGTGGTCTGCTTCTGGAAAGTAGAATGACTCGTTCTGCCAGAGTGAATTTTCAGCCTCGATGGATTCCATCGCCAGATAACCAGCTAGAAACAAACCTTCATTGCCGAAGGTGCCTTTCTGATGGATGCCGCTGCGACCGAAGGTCAGGGTGCAGTCTGCGATCTCCGGTCGCTGAATCAACTCACCACAGACCTCGACGAGGAGTGCGGTGTCATTGGTGAAAGTGGAGTTGTTGGCATCCGTTCCGGACGCTGGCGGTCGTGCTTCCTGCTCCACCTTGGCGTCGAACACCTCTATTTCAAGCGATTCCTGCAGGAATATCTGGGACAGCCCGGCGCTGTATGCGAGCACGGTTGTGACCACGAGCGCAGCGAGGAAGACGCCAGCAATGATGGCGAGACCGCGCTGCCGGCCGCGCCAAGCTGACTGGGCGGCCAACCGCAGGTCGATCGGCATGTTGCCGACCCCGTCCACCAACCGCCGCCTTCGCGTCCGTTCGACCATCCATCAGGCCCCCTTGGCCGCCGTTGCTGATTCTGCCCTGCCCTCGATGGCTGCCGCACCGTGCGAGGACTCGTCGGGCTCTTCGGATCCAACATCCAGAAGCTTCGAAGCTGCTCGGTCGGCCACTTCGTCCGCCACCTCGTCGGCGACGGCGTCCCCCCACGCGGAACGGATGTCCGAGGCGGCTGTGACTCCGTCCTTCAGCAGCAGCATCCGGTCCGCCTTGGATGCGAGCAGCGGGTCATGGGTGACCATGAGGACCGAAATGGGTTCGTTCTCGTCATGGCAGAGATCGAGGAACATCTGCACCACCTCATCGCCTGAACGGGAGTCGAGATTGCCGGTCGGTTCGTCGGCCAACAGCAGCGGCCGCCTGCCGGCGATGGCGCGAGCGATGGCGACCCGCTGTCGCTGGCCGCCAGAGAGTTGGTCAGGGATGTGGTCGGCGCGGTCCTCGAGATCGACTCTCTGCAGCGCTTCGTGGGCGCGTTGTTCGGCCGCGTCACCATGCACGCCGGACAACTCCAGCGACAGGGTGATGTTGTCGATTGCGTTCAGGTGTTCGATGAGATGGAAGTTCTGGAATATCCAGCCGACACCACCGCGACGCAGTTCGACGAGGCTGTTCGGTGGCTTCGTGCCGTAGTCGAATTCGGTCAGCGAGATGGACCCTGAATCCGCTTCGAGGAGGCCGCCGATGATATTGAGAAGAGTCGATTTTCCGCAGCCGGAAGGACCCATCAGCGCGACCAACTCGCCGCGCTTGACCCGCAGATCGATGCCTTTCAGAACATCGAGGCGATTCCTGCCGGAACCGAAACTCTTCCTCAGACCGTTCACTTCGAGCATACCCAGTCCCACCCCTACGAATACCCGAGGCTGCGTAGCAGCCGACCCGGCGACCGGCCATCTGCTGTTGAATCTGACCCCATCTCAATCTCCAAGAAACAGCACCGATCCTTTGCTCGATGCAGCGTGCTTCAGAACAGTGAGAACCACGCCGAAGCGAGAGCATCCGACCACCCATCGATGCTGAATCGGCCGGCTCGCTCGAGGGCCGCTTCATCGGCAGGCCGGGCGGCTCCTCGCCGCTCGCGCCACACAGTGTGCAGACGCTGGATGGCGGCCGACCACGCATGCGCATCGTCAGCTGGCAGCAGCATGGATGGGGCTGCCACTTCGTTATGCGCGCCGTGGTCGCTGGCCAGCACCGGGCAGCCGGCCGCCATCGCTTCGAGCACAGGCAGACCGAAGCCCTCTCCGACCGAAGGGAACAGCAGCACTTCGGCCCGCTGATAGGCGGCGACGAGGGCTTCATCGGAGAGCCGGACATCGGAGCCGACTTTCAGCCAGTTCACATCGGCCCGCACCTCGTCGGACAGCCCTTCGATGACCTCAGCGATGAAACCGAGTCGTTTCCTCGGCTCGTCGCTGCCGACCGTCAGCAGCACGAAGCCGTCTAGGTCGATGTCGCGCGGCTGACGATATAGTGCCGCATCGATGCCGTGATGGACCACCGCGACGCGCTTGTCGGGCCAGATGGCCCGACACTCGGCCGCTGTCGCCTCCGAGATGCAGATGAACAGGTCGGCCCGGCCGAGTCCCGCCTCCAACGCGGCCAGATCCTTCCGCCGGACCACGCCGACGCTAGCCTCTCCGACCGGAACTCCGAGAACCTCCCGGGGTCGCAGGTGGAACAGGTCGTGCACGGTGACGCTGACCGGTACCGGCGAAGAGTCGGGCACGAGATGTGCCTGCTCCTGGTCAGTGATGTGAAGCAGATCGACGCCACCATCGGCCAACGCCTTCTCCAGCGCCAACCTGACCGCCTTCGGATGACCCCTCCGACGCCTGTGCAGTCGAGTCGCTGGATCACCACCGAGCCGGTGCTCGACGACATCGGCTCCAAGCCAGCCCTCGATTAGCCCGACCTCCAGCCGGTCCACCAGTTCGTGATGCGCCCGGCCGAGCCCGCTCTGCCGCGGCAGCGCTCCGCCACGAGCCAGCAGAACTCGCCGTGTCATCACCGTCCCGAACCCATGCCGATATTAAACGGGGAAGCGGAGCGGTCCCCATGAGCGCCGGTTCTCTCGAAGGCGCGGAGGCAGCAGAGCCGACGGCGTCGGCAGGCGAGCCAGAGCCAGCGGTCGACGAATCGCCGACAGAGGCGGCCGGAGAGCGAGTGACCACTGGCAAGCCGCACCTGCTGGTAGTCAAGGGCACGTTCGAGCAGTTCGGCGGTGCCGAACGCGATCTGCTGCGCAACCTGACCGCCTGGTCGAAGCATTTCGACCTCACTCTGGCGACTCTCAACCTGCCGGTGGAGGCGAGGGCGATGGCCGAGGAGGCGGGGGTGCGTTGGATGACCGCGCCTCGACCGTGGAGGAAACCTGTGGGAATCTGGGCTGAGGCGAGAGCCAGAGCGAGTCGCTCGGCGGTTTGGCACTGGACTCGTCTGCTCGGGATATCTGAGCAGGGACCAGGCCTCGAGTTGCTGCTGCAGACCGTCGATGCGGTGCATGTCACGAGCGGCGTCGCGTCGGTCGAG
>CAUZSY010000110.1:0-6152 GCA_963582725.1 Candidatus Thalassarchaeaceae archaeon | reverse complement strand
TTCTCGTGAGCCAGCATCGACTCCTCATGGTCGGCCCTGAGCGGCTTGAACATCTCGACGTCGACGCCCCAGCGGACGACCTCGCACCGCCAATCCGGAGGCGGATCGTAGCGATTGTTGAAGTCCGCTTTCGTCGCCTCGCTGTTGGCGACGCAGACCGTGCTGCCCCTTACCGCGGCCCGCTCGTAGCGGGCGTAATGGCCGCCGGTCAGCAGGATCGCGATATCATTCGGATTGACCCATGCCGCAGACTCGCCGTGTCTTGCGGCGATCCGCATGCCGTCCCGCTCACCGAGCCAGGAACCGTGCAGGCTGGTCGTGACCGGGGCGATCTCCTCTCGGACCCGACGGTACTGCGCCGCGGTCCACGACAACATCGGTGCGTGCACGTGCACTGCGTCGACTGGATGCCGCTGATCGAGGTGGCGCAGCGCGCGCAGCGCGGTTCGGCCGTATGAACGGGTGAAGGCCATCGGTATCGGCAGCCAGCCGACTTCGATGACTTCGACACCTGCGGTTCGTGGGATGGATGTGCCTGCCTTGCGACCAAATCCCCGATTCCGGGTGATCACGGTCACGCGATGGCCCGACCTCGCGAGCGCCGCTGACAGATGGAACACCGTCGAGCCCATGCCACCCCAGCGCGGCGGATACTCGGCTGACAACATCGCGATGTGCAGGCCCGACTCGGTCGGGTGAAGGGCTTCGCCGAGTGAGCCTGCACCCGGAACCATCCTAGATTCAGTCACCAGTCCTCTCACCCGCCGACCGCACACCGCTGTCTATCGTGCCCATCGGCCGGGCCGGACCATTTCAAGCGATTCGCGACAGGCCGCTTCGCCATGTGATTGAAAGCAGATGCGCGGTCCGACGGGTGAGGGCCATGTCCGAACCACTTCCAGTCCATGTCACAGTGGTCATCCCGACCCGCAACGAAGAAGCGGCGATAGTCGATACGATTCGCAGCGTGCCGAACGACGGCTGGTGCGAGAAACTCGACTTCCTGATCATCGATGGGAATTCAACCGACAGGACGCGAGAACTGGCCGAGTCGGTCGGTGCGACGGTTCACATCGAGTCGAGAAAGGGTTACGGACGAGCCTATAGAACAGGCTTCCCGATGGCTCCTGGAGATATCATCGTGACAATGGACGCCGATTGCACCTACCCCGGAGAGGAGGTGCCGTGGCTGGTCAAGCAGTTGTTGGAGGAGGATCTGAAATTCATCACCTGCGACCGTCTGAGGAAGGCTGAGGATGGCTCCATGTCGGGACTGCACGGCTTGGGCAACTGGATGCTCTCGTTCAACGCCAGGATGCTGTTCTGGTACGGCATCCACGATTCCCAGAGCGGCATGTGGGTGTTCCACAAGTCGATCTTCGAGGACGAACGGATGCGGCCGACCAACGACGGCATGCCGCTGTCTGAAGAGATGAAGATCCGGGCTCGCCGTTACCTCGGTAAGAAGCGGGCCATCGAGGTCAGCGTGCCGTATCGGGAACGGGTCGGCGATGCGGAGATCAACACCTGGTCGGATGGCTGGAGGAACCTTCGATTCCTCTACTCGATGCGGCTCGGGCTGGTACGTGCTCGAACCCCATGGGGTCCCGATTGACCACCTCCCCGGTGACATGATGATGCGGCCTCGGTCAACCCCCACCGACCTGTCAAGGTGGTCCTGTGTCTGCGGGTTTCATCGGTCGGTGTGATTGGCCACACCTACTGCGCCTCAGACCCTCAGGGGGGGCCGTTCTCACTTACACATTCATGACCCACCCGGCAAACTGCCCACTAAGGGCAGGTTTCACCAATGGACTCGGAGGACAGCGCGCCGACGGCTGAGCGAATCGTCAGGATCGGTGGAGGTGGCGGCTTCTGGGGCGACCGTGTAGAAGCCCCGATAGAACTGCTGCGAGAGGAGCCGCTTGACTACCTGATGATCGATTATCTGGCAGAGTTGACGATGTCCATCATGGCCAAGCAGATGGCCCGCGACACCGACGCCGGCTGGGCCACCGACCTCGGTGACTGGTTGGCGATTGGTGGCATGCAGGCTTTACACGAGCGCGGAGTAAGGTTGGTCACCAACGCCGGTGGAGCGAATCCCTCCGCATGTGCCGCCGCGGTGCTAGACATCGCCGAATCGGTCGGCTGGACCGACTGTCGCGTGGCGGTGATATCGGGCGATGACATCCTGCCTCGGATCGACGACCTGATCGAGGGTGGCGAAGGCATGGAACACATGGAGACGAGGCAGCCGCTGACCGACTCGGGTCGATCGCTGCTGGCCGCGAACGCCTATCTCGGAGCCGGGCCCATCGGCGCCGCCCTGGGTGCCGGGGCTGACATCGTGATCACCGGTCGGGTCGCCGACCCCAGCCTTCTGGTCGGTTGCATGTTGCACGCTGCCGGCTGGGTCGAGCGGGCGAATGACCTCTCTCTCGACCGCAGCTCGCCGGTCGACGAGTGGGCTCCAGATAGCGTCATGTCACCGCTGAACGATCTCGCTCAATGGACCATCGCTGGCCATCTGATCGAATGCGGATCTCAGGTCTGTGGCGGCAACTCGACCGACTGGGAGACGATGCCTGATCTCGGCGGAC
The DNA here is from genome assembly GCA_963582725.1 of Candidatus Thalassarchaeaceae archaeon. Taxonomy (GTDB): domain Archaea; phylum Thermoplasmatota; class Poseidoniia; order Poseidoniales; family Thalassarchaeaceae; genus CAUZSY01. Next base: position 3,549 of record CAUZSY010000110.1, on the reverse strand, counting down.
TTGCACTGCCGGTCGCCGAGGTCGGCCTGCACGGCTCGGTGACCATCACCAGAGCGATGCACGGCGGCGGTCGCGTCGACCGACGGACGGTCGCAGAACAACTGGTCTACGAGATCTCCGACCCGACTTGTTACATCACGCCGGACGTCATCGTCGACATCTCCGAAGTGACCCTGACCGAGGTCGCACCGAATCGGGTTCGAATGGCAGGCGCGGCTGGCACAGCGCGACCCGAGCGACTCAAGGTCAGCGCCTCGCTCGAGGCGGGCTGGTTCGCATCGAGCAGCCTGTTGGTACCCGGCCCGGATGCCATGGACCGGGCTCGGGCGACCGACGCGACTCTGCGCAATCGTCTTGCGGACACCGACCTCGACATCCGCTCGGAGTTGATCGGTGCCGGCATGACCCTGCCGCCGGGAATCGACCCCTCATGGCACGTCTCGGAGCCGACCGAGGTGATGCTGCGCTGGGCGGTGGTCGGCGACGACAGGGATGAGGTCATCCACTTCAGCCGTGAGGTGGCACCGCTCGTGCTGACTGGTCCCGGCGGGGTCTCAGGCTACGGCGCCCGCGGCCGTCCTCGCCGGCAGTTGCAACACTGGCCGACCCTGATCGAACGCAGCCTCATCGAGAGCGCCGTCCATTGTGACATACTCGGCATCAGAGATGTGACCAGTACGAGAGCCGGGGTCCGACTGGCCGGCACCGCCCGCAGCGCCCTGCGTGGACGGACCATCCGCCTGCTCGGTCGGCTGCACGACGGCCTGGAGCACCGACAATGGACGAAGCCGTTCGCTCGAAGAATAGCCACGAGAGTTCCAGAAGTGCTTACTATCAGGGAGGATGCCAGATGAGTGACGTCTGGATACCGCTCGGCGAGATTGCGCACGGCCGGTCGGGCGACAAGGGGGACCACCTCAACATCGGTCTCATCGCACACCGTCCAGAATGGCTCGACCTGCTCATCGACGCGGTCACCGAAGCGCGCTTGCACGCCTGGTTCGGGCCGATGCTGAAAGGCGATGCCGTAGTCTATAGGATGAATGGCATCGGGGCGATCAACTGCATGCTGCACCACGCGCTCGAGGGCGGCGGCACGACCTCTCTGCGGCTCGACGCGCAGGGCAAGTCGTGGGGCCAGTCGATCCTTCGACTGCGGGTGCCGGTCAATCGAGATGAGGCCGTAGCACTCGGTCTGCCGCTAAACGCTGCGACGTTCGACGAGGCAGGTCGCCTGGCCGTCGTCTGAATCCGATGCTGGTGCTCTACCGAGGCTCAGCGGGGAGCAGAACGATGAGTCGTCGCTCTACCTTCCCAGGTCATCGAATGAAGGGATGTCCGCATCTCGCGCCTTGCCGTAGCTGTCGACATCATCAGCAGTCTCCTGCGTGGGACTGTTCTCTGGTTCATCCCAATCCAAGGTCCCTGCGCCTGCGGTTGCCGGACCAGCCGATCCGGAGTCGAGTTCCGGGTCGACTCCGGCGAAGCCGGCGCTGCCCCACGATTCGATCAGGTCGAGGTCGCGCTTCAGATCGCGTCGACGCTTGACCAGCACCGCTACTCCTGCGAGCAGCAGCAACAGCAGCAGACCGAGGGCGAGGCCGAGGCCATTGCTGGCCAGATCGGTGATGAACGAGACCGCATCAGAGCCACCCTGCACCTCGATGTCCACCTTGACGGTCGGCGAGACCATCTCACCATCCTCGGCCCACGCCTCAACGCGGGCCCAGCCGCTACCGACAGCGGTGAATCGAACACGGCCGGTCCAGATGCCGTCTCCAGCCTTCTCATCACCGCTGTTTCCGTCGTCGAACAGATCGAACATCTGTGAGTCGCCTGAGTGCGAGATGCGTGCTCTGACGATTTCCGTGGTGCCATCTGCATCCTCAAGTATGACGTTGACGGTCACCAACTCTGAAAACCCAGAAGTCAGGATGGATGGGATGACCTGAAGGCTCCTCAGGGTCGGGTTGGAGATGCCTACGGTCAGGTTGACCATACTGGTCGAATCGACACCCCGGCTGTCGACCACGCGCAGGCCGATGCGCTGTTCGCCGGGTGGCAGCACCGAGGTCCAGTTGACCGAGGTGCCCATGACTTCAGAGGTCGTCGTCCCATACAGCGTCCATTCGTATAGAACGATGTCGTCGTCGTAATCGATCGAATCCGAACCGACTAGACTGATATTCACCCCGGGCCCGATGTACTGCCCCTCGACAACACCAGAGATGACCGCTGTCGGTCCTGTCTCTCCGACCCGCAGCGACTGCACCACCTGACGCGATGCGCCGGTCGAATCGGTCAGGTTGAAGGTGAGATTGTGCAGCCCGGCCGGCAGCCAGTCGTTGTACCAGAAATCGATAGTGCCGGCCTCGACTATCGGCATATCGACCGCCGGGTGATCGGAGGTTATCGTGACTGTGAATTCGTCACCATCCGGATCCCACGAGCGGCGGAAGTCGAACAGCACCGGACCATCGCTGAACACCTCGATTCCTTCGATGGGCGAATCGACGACGAGCAGTGGTGCCGATGGTGCGACTGAGACCTGAACGCTGCTAATCGCTGGGGTTCCCTGGCCATCGTCGACGGTCAGTGTGATGATGTGGTCACCGGCCTGCAATCTGGCACCGATACTCCATCCAGAACCTATCGGTTCGGTCATCTGGTGGCTCGACCAGACAGCTGAGACGATGTCCTCCTGACCGAGCGGCGCGGGATCGCACCAGAGGGCGATCGGTGGGTCCACGACGCAGCCGAGGTCCCAATCTCCGGAACCCGCTCCGGCAGTGAATTCCAGCAGAGTCGCAGAATCCGCACTCGATCCGTTGGCCGGTGAAGCGATGGTGGCGTGCGGCGGCGTGTTCTCGACCAGGACGACCTCGCCGGTCGCGGCCCAGAAGAACAGGTGCGAGGAGTCATCGTCGCTGACCTCCAGAGTGATGACATGCCGGCCTGCCGGCAGCTGACCAACCCAGACCAGCGGGTCACCGCTCGGTGCAGGCAACTGTCCGATCATATCACTGCTCCAGCGAGCCCGTATCGCATCGCCCTCCGAGTCGACGGTGCCGCTGGCGTCGAGCGTCACCGTGTCCTTCGATAGGTTGCCGGTCCGGTTGACCATCAGCGACGGCACCGGCAGTTCGTTGTACAACTCGACCGCCCAGACAAGTTCGACGACCGGGTTGACAGCGTCCGAGAAGGTGACGTTCAGGTCGAACGAATCGATGTTCTCGTCGACCGCCCCGAACGAGACGTTCCATTCGAGCGGACAGTCTGGTGGCGTGCAGGCGGGGGGCTGATCCGGCCAGCCGGCGCCGAGACTAGTGAAGACCGAAGTCAGCAGTGCATCGCCCTCCGGATCAGTGGTGCCGCTGCTGTTGATGTGCAGCATCTCCATTCGACCGAGGCGGATGACGCCGAGGGCGTCAGGCGGCGGGTACAGACTGATGTCGATCGATGGCGGCAGGTTGCGCAACTCGATCTGTCGCGTCTCGTTGACACAGTTGCCCTGGTCATCGCACAACTCGAAGGTGATGTCGTGGACCC
>CAUZSY010000109.1:0-6182 GCA_963582725.1 Candidatus Thalassarchaeaceae archaeon | reverse complement strand
ACATCGTCCAGGAGGGCGATGCCTGCGAGCAGACGCCGAAGCACTCCCAGACCGATTCGGTGACGGTGCTGAACACGATGGCGGGGGGCCGTTCTAATGTCGAGTCGGGTCTTCAGACAGGCCTCGACGTAATCGCGACCATCGCCTGGTGGGACCGCAACGCCAGCATCGAGAACGGCAGCGCGGCCGCCGGCGAAGGGCAGCAGGGCATCATCGACTCTCTCGTCGACATCCTGAAGATCGCCTTCTTCGTCGCCGTCGTCGCGGTCATCATCGGCGTCGTCGCGATCCTGCTCATGCAGCGACGACAGGAGCAGGGATGGTCCGGCTGGTCGTCCAGCGAGGTGGACGGTGAGGATGGTGGAGACGGAGATGATGATCCGACCGGAACCGACGACACTTTCGACGACACTTCTGATGCTGCATCCGATGACCCGAACGATGACCCCACTGACGACGCGACCGATGGTTCCGCTGACGACGCTACCGACGATGGGACCGCCGAAACCTCGGTCGAACTGGTACGGAACGCTGAGATCGACGCAGTCGTCGACGATTTCTGATTCGACGCTCTCGACCACGCATTCAAGAGTCAGGAGCAGCGCGGCGACGCCATGACCGGAGTCGCCAGCCTGTTGAGTGCAGCTGACACCGATTTCCTGATGTTCACGACCACGGTCTGCCCGTACTGCAACCGCGCCAAAGCGATGCTGGATTCGAAGGGATTCTCCTATCAGGAGCACTCGGTCTCCAGTGACCGAAGCCTGATGACCGAGGTGGTCGAGTTGACCGGGCATCGCACGGTGCCAGCGATCTGGGACCTGCGCGGCGAGGAGCCGCGATTCATCGGTGGCTCTGACGATCTCGCCGAACTGCTCTGACCGAGACCGGTGCCATTGAGCAACGGCCTCCGCGATTTCGGCCGCTGAGGGAGAGGGCTCAGAGCGTCCAACTGGTGCTGATGCCGCCGGCTATGATCATCCTGACGTGTGATTCGCCGGTCTGGGTGAGCGTGAATGTGTATTCGCCGCTCGGATACGGAATCGTCCCCAACTGCCCCTCCTCTTCGGCGCCCGGGCCCCATGTACGGGCCAGCGCGGTGAGGGATAAGTGGTCGCGCAGCGTCAGCGTCGAGGTCGAAACGCCGCCTCCCATTCGCGCGTCGAGCCAGTAGATCATCTCGTCCCAGTCGCCGTTCTGTGGATGACCAGAAACCAGGAAGGTGTCACGGACCTCGACGTCGGGCAGTGCCGATGCGTGCTCCCAGTCTCCTGAATAGAGATCTCCGGCTCGGATGAACCAGACCTCCCCGGTGTGTCCGACACCCGATTCGACCAACCGTATCCCCAACAGTTCATCGTCATCGGCGGTCGCCCAGCGGAGAGAACCGATGAATCCGAACACGCCGTCATAGGTGTACTGCAGGGTCTCCCCCAGATAGTGCTCGGCGCGTATCGTCGCGATGCCACCGGCGGCCGAGATGACGGTGGCGTTCCACTCCTTGTCGAACAGATCGAACTGCCACTCCCCGCCGGTCCGCAGCGGAAACGGCAGCACCGGCGACGCTTCGCCGTTCTCGAACACCGACATGTTGTGGGTGATGCGGCCGAGGAACGGATTGTGGTTCAGCACGGCGTGCCGGCGCGCCTCGCGGCGGCTTGAGATGCCGAGCATGAACAAGGTGTCAGTCTCGGCATCCACCTCGGTGACGACCAGACGGGCCGAGTCGTCATCCCACTCCGGCGTCGAGAAGGTGTACAGCCACCAGTCGCCGACCTGCCATTGCGGTGGTTCAGCCAGCAGGTCGACGGGTTCCGGCTCATCCGTAGCACCGCCACCGATGCAGCCCGTTAGCGGCGCCGCGACGAGCAGCACCAACAGCAGAGCAGCGGTCCTCATCGGTCTATGTCTCGGTGGCTGCACTTCTCAACCTTCCCTCACCTCGCTCTTCGCTCCCGAATGGAGGGGGCATCTTGGAATCAATTCTCGAATAGATGCCCCCGTTCCATTCTCTCGCTCAGTCGAATCCGTTCTGCTTGAGCGAGGTGGTTCAGAGGGTGAGCGAAAGAGGTTGAGCGATGACCAGAGGGGCTGTCGTTCAATCAGAGCGAACCTCTTCCCGAGGAATTCAGCTACGGTCCGTCAGAGGACGGCGATGAGCGGCACGATGACCAGGCTGACGATGCTCATCAACTTGATCAGGATGTTCAGAGACGGCCCGGAGGTGTCCTTGAACGGGTCACCGACAGTGTCGCCGATGACCGCTGCGTCATGTGTCGCATCGCCCTTCTTGGCGCCTTTGATGGCACCCTGCTCGATGGCCTTCTTGGCGTTGTCCCAGGCGCCGCCGGCGTTCGACATGAAGAGCGCCATCAGGACGCCGGTGACCGTCGCGCCGGCCAGCAGGCCGCCTAGCGTCTTCGGCCCGAGCAGCAGTCCTACGATGACCGGCGAAGAGATAGCCAGCACGCCCGGCGCGATCATCTCGCGCAGCGCCGCTCTGGTGCTGATGTCGATGCAACGAGCGCTGTCCGGCTTGACCCCCTCCTTGCCTTCCAGCAGCCCGTCGATGTCGCGGAACTGACGGCGGATCTCGGTCACCATCTCGCCGGCCGCCTTGCCGACGCTGGTCATCGTCATCGCCGCGACGAGGAACGGCAGCGAACCGCCGATGAGCAGACCGATGACCACCATCGGGTCGGTGAGTTCCATTCTGAAGTCGCCGCCGAGCCTGGCCGACACGGCGCTGTTGTAGGCTGCGAACAGGGCCAGTGCCGTCAGCGCCGCGCTACCGATGGCGAATCCCTTGCCTATCGCGGCAGTGGTGTTACCGATCGAATCGAGGCTGTCGGTGATCTCTCGCACCTCGTCGCCGAGTCCGCCCATCTCTGAGATGCCGCCGGCGTTGTCGGCGATCGGTCCGTATGCATCGACCGTCATCGTGACTCCGACGGTCGCCAGCATGCCCATCGCGGCCATCGCGATGCCATAGAGTCCCGCGAACGAGTTGGCGAAGTAGATGCCGACAGCGATCAGGATGATCGGCACGAAAACCGATCTCATGCCGACCGAGAGGCCGGCGATGGCGTTCGTCGCAGGGCCGGTCTTGGACATCTCTCCGATGTGCGGCACAGCCCACACCTTGAGTCCCATGACCGGGTCTATGCCGGTGTAGTACTCGGTCGCGAGACCGATGAAGATGCCCATGATGCTGCCGACGATGACCGCGTAGAGCGCGCCGAGGTCGGTCATACCGAGCAGTTGCGTCATAGCGAGGTACGAGCCGAGCCAGAACAGGACGGCGCCGATGAAGGTCGTGTTGCGCAGCGCCGCCGCCGCTTCGCCGTGCTTCAGCACCTGCATGCTGAACACACCGACGATGGAGGCGGCATAGCCGACCAGAGCGAGCAGGATGGGCAGCAGAATGAACGGTGCGCCGAGCGATGAGTCGACCGCAGCGATGACCATCGCCGCGATGATGCTGCCGACGAACGATTCGAAGATGTCGGCGCCCATGCCGGCGACGTCCCCGACGTTGTCACCGACGTTGTCGGCGATGACGCCGGGATTACGCGGGTCGTCCTCGGGAATGCCCGCCTCGATCTTGCCGACGAGGTCGGCACCGATGTCGGCGGCCTTGGTGTAGATGCCACCGCCGACGCGGGCGAACAGAGCGATGCTCGATGCGCCCATACCGAAGCCGGCGATGTAGCCCACCGTGTTCACATCCTGACCGATCCAGAGATACATCACGCTGACACCGAGCAGTCCGAGACCGCCGACCGCCAGACCCATCACGGCGCCGCCGTTGAAGGAGGTCTCCAGCGCCGCCGGCTGACCGCCGTCCTTGGCAGCCATCGCCGTGCGGCCGTTGGCGCTGGTCGCGGCGCGCATGCCGGAGAATCCGGCGGCGACGCTGGCAGCGGCGCCGAACAGGAACGCCGCCGCGGTCTGCCAGCCGAGGTCCTCATTCACCTGTCCGCCGGCCAGCAGCAGACCCGCCACCACCGTGACGAACACCGCCAGGTAGCGGTATTCGGCATACAGGAAGGCCATCGCGCCGTCCTGGATCTGTTGAGTGATGTCCGCGACGGTCTCGTCCTCGATCTCGACCGAGCGAATCCTGCGGTACAGCAGGAATGCGATCAGCAGGCCTGTCAGGGCGATTCCTATGGCTATCTGTCCAATGGTTGCTCCGTCCATTCATTCCACCTCTGGCTGCCGGCGACCGGAGAGCCATATTTAATCACGATGTGACGGGAAACTCGCCGTCTCCGCTTCCTCCGCCACCACAGCTCGCTCGGTACCGCTTCTCCAATGCCCACCGTTCTCTCTTCCACAGGCTCGATGGTCATGGTTCAACACATCCTCCCCCGAAGAATGATGCGCTCAGCCACTTCGACCGGTCGGTCGGCTCAGCCGCGGCTGGCAGCAGCGAGAGCCTGACTCGCGAACGCCTCGAGGACAGCTGCGCCATCGTGCTCGCCGGCGAACGCCGCCGCTTCCTGCTCGCTGATGTGACCGAGGTGCAGCGCCCTGTCGATTTGCGCTTCGGACGCTTCGGGATGGAACTGGACGCCCCACGCACACCGCCCTCGTCCGTCCTCGGCGTGCAGCCTGACCGCGGCGATGCGGGTGTGCGGCGAGGAGGCGAGCATTCGGGTGTCGACGCCGATGTCGACGACATGCTCCTGATGCGTGTAGAGGCCGAGCAGCGGCGTGCCTCGGCCGAGTCTTCCGAACATAGGATCGGTCGCTGCCGCGTCATTCAACTCGACCGGCGCGATGCTGTGCGTCGGCGCGGCGGTTCGCTCTATGCGCCCGCCCATCGCTCGGCAGAGCATCTGATGGCCGAAGCAGATGCCGAGGGTCGGCACATCGGCCAGCACCGTGCAGCGCAGCAGAGCCTCCGCATCGGTCATCCACGCCTCCCACATCGTGATGTTGCGCCGGCTGCCGCTGCACACCACCGCGGTCGGCGACAGCAGCCTCAACCAATCCGCCAGCCGGTCGGCGCTCGGCATCGATATCCGTCGCAGTTCGACCTCGCCGGCTCCGAGCGGTACAGTCCTCGACGCTTCGAACGGCACCGATTCGTCCCATTCCGGCACCTCCGACCGGTTTAGCATCCGCACGCCATCCGGCAGCGGCGGTGAATGCCGCCCGGCCTGCGAGGCAGCGCCGGTGGCAGAGATGGCCGAGTCGGCAGCAGCCGAGCACTCCGCCGACTGGTACTGAGGCGTCAGCAGCAACGCCTCGGCTCGTCCGGCGGCGTCGACGAACGGCCGCAGGATCTCCAGATTGCCGCCATGCCCGAACTCGGACCTCTCGACCAGCAGGTCGAGAATCAGCAGGCGAGGTGGTGCAGGCAACGGGGTCGGTGAACGGTTGACCATAGAAGGAACCTGTGGGTCGGTCCGAAAGGCGGACGTCGGCATCCGACACCTCTGAAAGTGATACTCCGGGTCGCGGAATGGTTGAAGAACCACGGCGATGACAGTGCTGCAACATGGTCGATGAGCAGTTGATCCTCGATTCGGTCGGACCGGTCCAAGCGGTGCTCGACGCGCACGACGGCATCGTCAACGTCGTCGACACGACTGATGGGATAATCATGATCTCGCTGGAGGGCGGCTGCACCGGTTGCAGCTCGACGCCGATGACCGCGATGCAGATCTACTACTCGTTGATGAAACTGGAAGGGGTAGAGGACATCGTCTTCGTGAATGGCGAACTGCCGTCGTACATGCGCGTCTTCATCGACGAGAAGCTCGCTTCTGAAGAGTGACCAGGGGGCGTCTGCCCCACACCCCGGACCATCACACTCGGCTCCACCCGCCGAATGACCTCTGCCCTCTGACCGTCGACCTGACCAGTGACCTCTGAGGTTCCCTCCCCGCCGTTGGTCCCTCCTTGAAGGGTGCGCGGAGCCGTCACTCCTCGGACTCGATGGCGTCCGCAGCGGCCCGCTCCTCGCGTCGCATCTTCATGATCTGATGCGGATTGGGCTCGCCCTGGATCTCGACGCCCTTCAGCGGGAAGCGGCTGGCGATGCCGAACACGATGAGCACCAGCGCCAGCGGTCGGGCGAGCATCTGCGAGCCCCAGAAGGCGCCGCCGGCGGAGTGGAACCAGAACAGGCCGGCTGCGGTGGCGATGCAGATCAGGCTCATCACGTCGTG
>CAUZSY010000108.1:0-6184 GCA_963582725.1 Candidatus Thalassarchaeaceae archaeon | reverse complement strand
ACCGGGGCGGTCGTCGACATAGGCGATCGCCTTGACCATGTCGAGGGTCGGGATGCCTTCGGTGATGCAGACGATCACGCCTTCACCTCGGACCTGATCGAAAGCCTCGGCCGCCTCCATGATCGCCTCGGCCGCGAACGGCGGCGGTACATAGATGACGCTGGCATCAGCAGCAGTCGCTTCTATAGCATCTCTCATGCTACCGAAGACCGGTGCTTCCCGACCGTCGAGGTCGACCGTCTGGCCAGCCTTCCCTGGCGTCACACCACCTACCAGATCGGTGCCGTACTCGGCGATCCTCGTGGCGTGGAACAGACCCTGCTTGCCGGTGATGCCCTGCACCAGCACCTTGGAATCCGCTTCGATCCAGATCGCCATCACCGATCACCTCCGATCAGCGCTACGATCCGTTGCGCTCCTTCGGCGAGCGTCTCGGCCGAGTGGATGTTCAGTTCGGTCTCGTCGAGCAGCGCTCGGCCAGCCTCGAAATTGGTGCCGGACAGGCGAACGACTAGAGGCACATCGAGATTCAGCGTCTCGGTCGCTGCAATGATGCCGCGAGCGATGATGTCGCAGCGCATGATGCCGCCGAAGATGTTGACTAGGATTCCCTTGACGTTCGGGTCGCTGAGGATGATTCCGAACGCCGTGGTCACCGCTTGCTCGTCGGCGCCGCCGCCGACGTCGAGGAAGTTGGCCGGCTCGCCGCCATACAGTTTGATGACATCCATCGTCGCCATTGCTAGGCCGGCGCCGTTGACAAGACAACCGATCTCGCCGTCCAGATTGACGTACGACAATCCAGCCTCGCTGGCCGCGGTCTCGGCCTCGTCCTCTTCGGACCGGTCGCGCAGCGCCGCACGGACGGTTCGGTGGCGGAACGCTGCGTTGTCGTCGAAGCCGACCTTCGCGTCCAGCGCGACGATCTCGTCTGTCTTCGTTCGAACCAGTGGATTGATCTCGATCATCGAGCAGTCCGCCTCGATGAACAACTCGTAGAGGGTGCCGATCAATCCGAAGAAGGATTTCAGTGCTGCTCCGGTGAGTCCGAGGGCTGTACCGAGGTTGCGCTTCTGGAACCCGAGCAGACCCGCTGAAGGGTCTATGTGCACGCGATACAGCGCTTCAGGCGTCCTCTCCGCCACCTCTTCGATGTTCATGCCACCTTCGGTCGAGGCCATGATGAGGACGCACTTTCGCTCCCGGTCGACGAGGATCGCGAGGTAGTACTCATGCGCGATGTCACAGCCCGCCTCGACGTAGATGTTGTTCACCACCTTCCCGGCAGGCCCGGTCTGCTTGGTGACCAGAACATTGCCGAGGATGTTAGTCGCATACTCGCGAACCTGCTCCTCCGAGGTGGCGATCTTCACCCCGCCCTCCATCACCAACTCACCGTTCAATGGGTCGAGCAGCCTGCCCTTGCCGCGGCCGCCGGCGTGGATCTGACTCTTGACGGCGACGATGTCACCTCCGAGTTCGGCGTACGCTGTCATCGCTTCATCGACGGTGGTGCAGTGGGCGCCGTCGACGACGTTGACGCCAGCGTCTCGGAACAACTGTTTCGCTTGGTACTCGTGGATGTTCATCGAACCCGCCTGCCGCAGCCGCAGCGACCGCGAATCGCTCCTTGAATGATGCGCTGCGGGTCGGCCCGACTCAACTCACTCCGGCTGGAGGTCTGGATTACACCTCCGGACCGATCGTCACGCGGTCCGCCGCGACACCTTCGCACTGCCTGTGCTCTGCGGGGTCGTGATCGGCACGATGTTCGGCCGGCCGGTGGAGCAAGGCAGATGAATCGGGGCCGGGTCGGCAGTCACATGGATGTCATCGTTCTGGCCGGCGGATTCGGCAGCCGACTGAGACCGTGGACGGCGCATCGGCCGAAACCGCTGCTGCCGATCCTCGACAGGACGATGATCGAGCACGTCGTCAGCATTCTTCCCACCGCATCGGTCGACCGGGTTCTGGTGGCCGCAGGTTACGGAATCGAGCAGATGCGACGCCACTTCTCACATCGCGATGTCGGTTACGAGGTGGTCATCGTCGAGGAGACCGAGCCGCTCGGAACCGGTGGCGCCATCGCCAATTGTCGCGACCACCTGAGCGGTGGCACGTTCTGCGTCATCAACGGAGATCTGCTGACCAGCCTGAAGGTCGAAGATATGCTCGCCATGCACGAATCGAAGCCGGGGCTCGCCAGCATCTCTCTGTACGGGGTCGAGGACCCGAGCCGTTTCGGCGTCGCCGACTTCGATCCTGCGAGCCGTCGGATACGCCGATTCCAAGAGAAGCCCAGGCCTGAGGAGGCCTATTCCAACCTGATCAACGCCGGAACATACATCCTCGAGCCAGAGGTGTTCAGCAGGATGCCCGACGGCGCCTTCAGTATGGAGCGGGTTGTGTTTCCGGAACTTGCAGAGGAAGGTCTGCTGCACGGATTCCCATTCGATGGCTGGTTCGTCGACGCCGGCACCCCCGAGTCATACATCGAAGCGGTGCACGACTGCATCGAGCACTCGCGTTATATCAGGGGTCGCCGGGAGGCCGGCAACTGGTACGGAGGAGTCGAGACTATAGACGATGGGGCTACCGTGTCGGGCAGTTCCATCGAGGACGGCGTCGAGGTGGAGGGTGGCGCCGTCGTCCGCGATTCGGCCCTGCTCGACGGCGCTGCCATCTGCGAGGCGGCGATAGTGACCGGTTGTCTGGTCGGCCGAGGCGCACGAATAGGTCCGATGGCCGAGATGAATGGCGTGGTCATCGACTTCGAGAGCGTCGTGCCGGCCGGCCATGTCCAGCACGGCGGCAGATGGCCGCCGGACGAAGAAGAATGAACCCTCGCTACTCGCTCGCGAATGGAGCGGGTGTCTGCGATGGGATCGGGTGTTTGCGAAGGAGACTGAGTGGTGGCTTGGAAGGGGTCAAATCGGAGCGGCATGTCGGCTGGACATGGCCGAGCCGCTGATCGTCATCAATCACAAGACGTACGACTCGGCCCAGGGCGCTGCAGCCGAATCGCTGGCCCGCGCAATCTCGGCCGCCAGCAGGACCGGCGTTCGGATGGTCAGCGTCGTCTCGCCATTCGATCTGGCTGGCGTGGTGGCCGCGGCGCCGGACATCGAGGTCTGGACGCAGCATCTCGACCCGGTCGGCTTCGGCTCCAACACTGGTCGGCTGGTCGTCGCGACAGCGATCGAGCGTGGCGCCACTGGCACCATCATCAATCACGCCGAGCGCAAGGTGTCGATCGAACATGTCCGCGAACTGTTGGCTCTCCTGCCTGCCGGCTTCGTCACCTGCGCATGTGCCGCGGACATCGATGAAGCGAAGGCGCTGGCGGCTCTGCACCCCGATTTCATCGCGGTCGAGCCGCCCGAGCTGATCGGCGGCGACGTCAGTGTCACCAGCGCCGATCCAGAAGTGGTTCGAGGGACCGTCGCCGCCGTTCATGCCGTCGATCCGACCGTACGGGTCCTCTGCGGAGCAGGAGTGAAGACCGGCGATGATGTCGTCGCGGCGATCGCCCTCGGCGCTGAAGGGGTGCTGCTGGCCAGCGGCGTGACCACCGCAGCCGACCCTGAAACGGCGGTCAGGGATCTCGTCCGTCTGCTCTGACCCGATGCCCGACGAGTCGCGGGACCGAGCCCTTCCATCAGGCCGTCCGCGCCGGGACAGACCCGCCGGTAACCACAGTTGCGACAATGCCGTCTCTCGCTCGCTCTCTCGACCGGAGCGAGTGCTGCATCGATGTGCTCGAACGATGTCGAGCTGGGGGTCGGCACTGCAGGGATGGTGTCGAACGCGCGCCCGTCATGGGCCAGCAGGCGACGCGCCTCCTCGGTTCTCGCCGGGCTTCCATTCTCCTGCCAGAGCATCCATGAGCGACCGAGCCAGGCGATTCGCACCACCCTGTAAGCATCGGCATCGGACGGCAGGCCGAACTGGCGCCTGGCCCAGAGCACCATCGCGTGTGCCTCGATCCGGCTGACCGGTTCCGGCACTCGGTGGGCGGCTCGCATGGCGAGTCGAACCAGCGACCACCTGCCGTTCTCACGGACCACGAGGGCAGGCGCGACATAGGCTCTCATGCCGCCGATGTACAGCGGCTGCAGTCCGTCGAACCGCATCCATTCAGTGATGCCGCGTCGATCTCTCAGATCGCTCAGCAGAGGCGCTTGGCGGACCGCAGACACCTGTTCCAAGCAACGGTCGACCAGCAGCCTCATCCGGTCGTCCTCGACCGGGTCCGAAGCGCCGGCGGCCGACCCCAGTTCGGATGCGAGCGCCGATTCGACCATCATTCTGATCTCAGCCTCCGATACGTCACCGCCACGGTGCCACGCGTCGAGCAGCCGCATCATCGCGACCCGGGTGGCTCGCATCGCGAGGTCTCCTGCCTTGCGACGCTGACCGAGAGACCACGCCTGTGCGACCACAACATGTCCGGCCCGCTCTCCGTTCGGGTGGCCGCCGCGTCCGAGCACGTGCTGGTGCACGTACCTGCGGGGGCAGTCGTTCAGGGTCTTGGCTCTCGTCGAACTCCAGGTCGTCGTATTCATCGGCATGTCCGAAACCCTACATTCTCTCGGTCCATGAACACATCGACCAGTTTCCGCATCACTCGCGTGCCAGCCCGTAACGCACGCGGCCGAGGCCGACTCAGGCTTCGGTTCACCCCTTTTGCACCACCTCTGTTGGACCCCTGAACGACCGATTAACCTGAGGCGGATGGCCGGGCAGGGCTGGTATGGTCGGTCGACGGGACACGTGGCTCAGAGCAGTCGGCCGAGCAACGGGCCTGCGGTGATGACCGCGATGTTCCAGATGGCGAGCACGAGAATGACGGCGCCCCAGAGACGAGGCCTTGCGCCCTGACTGAACATACCGCCGATCCTCGAGAATGGTCCGGCTATCGCGGCGACGCTGCGGATGATGATGACGCAGATGCCGGCCATCAGCAGGAATCCGAGGAACATGCCCACCGAGCTTGCGATTCCAGTAATGCCTGTGAGAGCGCGGCTCGCGACTCCTTGCGCAAGCATCAGGGGGTCGATCAGGAATGCGATCCAGACCAGCCAAAGACCGAGGTGAGCATCCTCATCGAAGACATCCTCCCCCCGCCACTTCCGGAACCCCGCTGGCAGTCGACCGTGGCATCGCTCGACCAGCATCCGCAGTTCCGGAATGTGGCCGCGCGTCAGCATCGCGAAGGCATGCCAGATCATCCAGCCAGCCAGAGCGGTCTCGACGAACACCCAGAATCCACCGCGCAGGAGCAGTGCGAGCAGCACCGTCGGCAGCGCCACCATAGCGAATCCTAGCGCTCCGGCGCCAGCCGTGCCGAGTAGCCCGGCAGCCGGCACGAGCGCGTCTTCCGGAGCCTCGCTCTTCTCGCGCGGCAGCGCCAGCAGGGCGAGCGGGATCAGCGCCAGTCCACCCAACAGGATGTTCGAGAACAGGTCCATCGGCG
This sequence comes from Candidatus Thalassarchaeaceae archaeon, assembly GCA_963582725.1. Taxonomy (GTDB): domain Archaea; phylum Thermoplasmatota; class Poseidoniia; order Poseidoniales; family Thalassarchaeaceae; genus CAUZSY01. The sequence goes on along the minus strand of CAUZSY010000108.1, from coordinate 708 downwards.
TGCGGCGCGATCCGGCTGCCGCCGCTGTGACCTCGTTGGCTATCCTGTAGTGATCCATAGAACCGGGCGACCAACTCGACACGAAGCCGCCTTTGTCGATGACCACGACCGCGTCGGCAGGACCTGACGGCAGTTGTGAGGCGACGCCGCTGGCCGATTCATCGATCAACAGCGGCCATGAGCCGTTCAGCAGGTCCGCGTACCGGTTCAGGTCGACCGAATCGACCATCTCTCCGGTCGCCAGCTGGGCGAACGCCACCTCGTCACCGACCACGGCGCTGGCGTTCAGGAAGTCGCGACGTTGGATCTCGGCGGCCGGCGAATCCACTTCGAAGACGCCGAGCACCAGTACATCGTTACCGGCCAGCAGCGCTCCGAGATTGCCCTCACCGCCGCCGTGAGTCAACAGGCTGAACGGTGGCGCAGCGGTTTCGTCGCGCACCCCTCCCGCCTCGATGTCGGGCAGTTGCATCGCCGGCCCGATCAGAGCGATGGCCATCAGGGCGAGCACCAGATAGCCGGGCCAGGGCAGCAGTCCGATGCGCAATGAGGAGCCGAGCCAGGCGAGCAGAGCGAGCGGAATCAGCAGAATGAGGTAGAGTCCGGAGAGCAGCGGATCTGGAATCTCAGGCGCCATGAATCGGTCGACTCCTACTATGTGACAATCGTCGTTGGGGTCCTGATCCCGCAGCACGATGCACGCATCAA
>CAUZSY010000107.1:0-6186 GCA_963582725.1 Candidatus Thalassarchaeaceae archaeon | reverse complement strand
CCGCTCGGCCGGGGCTGGCTTGAAGATCCACAACTGCCTGTTCTTCAGGATGAACAGGATGGTCAGGGTGCCGAGGAGGAGGAGAGCGAGGCGGGGCAGGAGATAACTCCACGGTGAGACATCACCGTTCAGTTTGATGTCCATCTCGACGAAACGGTCCACCTCGTCCGCCTGGCCATCACCGCCCTGCATGTCGATCGTGTGGGTGAACTCCTCGCCGTTCGCGGTCAGAACGAGATTGCCGTCATGGTCGGTTCCGTGCAGATGCAGGGTCAGTTCGTATCGGCCGGTCAGGCCGCTGCTCGCGGTGGTCGCCGCGTTGTGGCCGCACAGGCTCTCATCGCTCTTGCCGGCGTCGCAGTTCAGGCCGATGAGGACGCCGCGAGCGGTCGAGCCACTCCCGTCTGTCACCTTGCCCGAGATGGTGTAACGATGGTCCCATTCGTGCTCCGCTTCGACAGTGGCCAGACCTATGATGACGAGTGGGACGATGAATAGCAGCGTCGCGAGGAGGGTCTTTCGTCGCATGTTGTCAGACTCCGGTGGGCGCCGCTTCCGACCGGACCGGGGCGCAACAGACCACGCCGACGCTACGGCGGGTCGGCACGAGCATCAGAACCATGCCGGCGCTGAACAGGACGGCGAGGCTCGGCACCAGCCAGGCGGCGATGAAGGTCATGCTGACGCCGAGTCCGAGCAGCAGCATTCCGTACAGCGGCAGATGGCACGGACAGAACAGAAGCGCGGCGCCGGCGCCCAGTCCGCGTCGTGTCATGCCGGTGCCGATTCGGCACCATCGGAAAAAGCGAACCCCCGGCCGTGTCCGACCCCACTCGGTCGCAGCCAGGACATCCGGCCGCGCTGCTCACAGTTCCGAGACAGCCCAGTGAAGGGCGACCAGACCTCCGACCCTCGATCGCTCGACTGGACCGACCCTCCCGAGGGGGTGATCACAGATGTCTGAATCAGTCCCCTGCGACACGGACGAGACGCGTGGTCCGATATCCCTGCAACGCCCTGATGTAGCGCTGCTGCCGGAACTCCTCATCGAGTTCAGGATCACCGCTGTCGATACGCAGGTGCGAGAGGGTCATCATCTTGGCCGGTGTGACGACGCCTAGGACGTTGCTGATTCCGACCGTGCGCAGCACGGCCGGCGAAAGTTGCAGGTTGCCACGACCGATGAGGAATCCCTGACCTCCCATCGGTGACAGCAGTACGGTGATGTTCGCCTTCTCGCCGCAGCTGACGCGGTGGTCGGCGATCAGATCGAGCAGCCCGACCTCGTTGAGATCGGTCGCGACCACCTCACCTTTCCGACTCGCGTCGATGCCGAGCAGCGTCGTCCGCATGTCGAGCAGTCCGGATATGGCTCGCAGCGTGCCGCCGCTGCCCCAGATGAACAACCGTTCCGGCTCCTCCTCGGCCATCTCGCCGAGATGCTCGGCCAGCGCCTCGATGACCTCCTCCTCGCCGCCCGCTTCGATCGGTTGCTTGACGCCCTGCATCCAGCGCGGGCTGCTCGGCGTCATCGCTTCGCCGTACATCCGGACGACCCAGTCGCCAGCCCGGTAACGCTCCTCGTCGAGGTCCATCACCTCGGTCCGGCCGAGCAGCAGATCGCCGGTCAGCCAGGCGGCCAGTGCCTGTGCGGCGGCACCCGGCGTCGCGCCGAAGCAGCCGCTGTGCATCTTGACGCCGGCCGGCACGCCGACCAGCGGCACCTCAGCCACTCCTTCCTCACCAGCAGCCTCTGCCGCACCCAGAGCGGCTACGATGTCACGCGTCGTGCCGTCGCCGCCGGCGTACAGGATCATCTCGCATCCCGCAGCCAGTGCTGCAGCCACCGCTTCGATGGTGTCCTCAGCGGTGGTCGGAGCATCGACGACGAGGGTGTGGATGGTCCGCCATTCGCCGTGCGAGCGCAGTCCCTCCGGTACCCAGTCCAGACCCATCCGACCCGCACAGGCCAGCCATTCGATGTCGAGGAAGGGCATCCTCGACAGTCCCGCGAGTTCCAAAAGGTGCTCCAGCGCCAGCCGCATCCTCGGTCCAGCCCGATCGGTTGCGCCCAACGATCGAGCCAGTTCAGCCTGACCGTCGGAACCCTTCAGACCGAGTCGGCCACCGAGACCGGCATCGGGATTGACGATGAGAGCGATTCGTCGCACGGCGTTCTCAAACAGCGCCGCCGGATGAATCCTCCCTCGGGCTAGACCGTGCGCTGTCAGACCGACTGATATGGACATTAAGAGGGGTGGATTGAAGGCGGGTCGCATCGCCGCTGAGCACGGGTCATGCGATGGGTGACGCAGCATCAGAAGCCATCGAGTCCATCGAAGATGCCTTCGCCGTTGGCATCGCCATCGTCGAGGAGGCTCGCCACGAGGCGCCACCCGAGGAATCCGAACCGAGCCAGCCCGGCATCGACGCCGCATTCGCCGCCGACTCGAGCCTGATGACGCCGACCGCGACAGTCGAGCCCGCCTTCGCTCCGGCGGAATCGACCACCGCCCCGACCGCCGTGCCGCCCGGCCCTCCCGCCTCGCCACCAGCAGACCTGCTCGCTCCGCTCGGACCCCCAGCGGAACCACCGGGACCACAAGCAGAACCACCCGGTCCGCCGACCTCGCCACCTGCAGACCTGTTCGCCCCGCTCGGACCACCGGCAGAACCACCCGGTCCGCCGTCATCCCCACCGGCCGACCTGCTGGCCCCCCCACCAGCACCACCCACCTCACCGGCAACAGACCTGTTCGGTCCGCTAGGACCGCCAGCGGAACCGCCCGAGCCACCTACGGAACCTCCGGGGTCGCCCACCTCACCGCCAGCAGATCTGCTCGCCCCGGTCGGACCCCCAGCGGAACCACCGGGACCACCTGCGGAACCTCCCGGTCCACCGACCGCAAATGTCGCCGATCTCTCCGTACTGATGCCGGCCGGACCGCCAGCCGAACCACCAGAGCCGCCGGGACCGCCAGCGGGGCCACCCTCACCACCCGGACCACCCGCCGCCGAGCCACCAGGGCCGCCGGGACCACCCGCGGGACCACCCTCGCCGCCCGGACCACCTTCACCACCCGGACCGCCGGCCGAACCACCGGGACCACCCGCGGGACCACCCGGACCTCCAGCCGAGCCGTCGGAACAGCCGGAATGGCCCGAAGCCGTGCCACCACCTCCGCCTGAACCGGAGCCAGAGCCCGAACCGGAGCCGGAACCAGAGCCGGAACCAGAGCCAGCGTTCCAGCCGATCGACATGACGGCGTGGGAGAGCACCTGGGGTGACGAGTGGGAAAAAGGCGCGCCGGTGCGCGAATCGGAGACCTCCATCGAGCAGAAGCCGGACCTCGAGGACATCTCCGACGAATGGTCAGAAGCAGAGGAATGACCCCCTCCATTACACCAACCGAGCCCCCCCCAGAACCCCACCGGCCCGTATCGGGCCCTTCCGCTTCTTCAGACGCGAGAGAACGCCCGGCTGGTCCCTCGACCGAACGAACAACCTCCGAACCCACGACCTACCTCGTAAACTGCAGGACCCCCCCCCCTTTCTCCCTCGTTCAGTCATTACGGATTCTACTGAGGGAGTGAACGGAGTCGGGGTCTCTATTCGTGAATCGATTCCAAGAGACCACCTCCGTTCGCAAGCGAAGAGAGAATGATTGATGACGGCTCGATGACCCCCGACGCTCGGAGGCAGCGGCGATGGGCATGATCAGCGTCGACGTCGGCGACGAGAACGAGGCGCACACCTACGCGACCGGCATCACCGCCGGCGCCATCATAGAGAACGTGCACGGCCGACGCGCCGGCGCGGTCGCAGCGCTCATCGACGGCGTCGAGCGCGACCTGTCGCACGAACTGCACGACGACTGCACAGTCCGAGCGGTCACCTCTGACACGCCGGAGGGACTCCACATCCTGCGCCACTCGTGCGCCCACCTGCTGGCCCAGGCGGTCACCGAACTCTTTCCGGATGCTCGACCGACCATCGGCCCGCCGATAGAGCACGGCTTCTACTACGACTTCCACATGCAGCCGCTGTCGGAAGAAGGCCTCAGAGCGGTCGAGAAGCGGATGAAGGAGCACGTCAAGGCGAATCACTCGCTGACGCGCGAGGAGCACGACGCCGACGCGCTGCGCGAGATGTTCGCCGACAATCCGTTCAAGCTCGAGTTGATGGATGACAAGCTGGAGGACGGCGCCGGCTCGTCGGTGTACCGGCAGGGCGACTTCGTCGACCTCTGTCGCGGCCCGCACGTGCCGTCGACCAGCCATCTGCGCTGGTTCAGACTGACCAGCACCTCGAAGGCTTTCTGGCGGGCCGACGCGACGCGCGAGAATCTGGTTCGAATCTACGGCATGTGCTATGCCACCAAGGAGGAATTGAGAGCCCGCGAGACATTGCTCCGGGAGGCGGGGAAGAGGGATCATCGGAAGTTGGGCAGGGATCTGCAACTCTTCCACATCGACGAGATGGTCGGCCCGGGACTGATCCTGTGGACTCCGCGCGGCAGCGTCGTCAGGCGATCGCTGCAGGATTTCATCTCCGAGCATCTCCGTCGTCAAGGCTACCACGAGGTGTTCACGCCGCACATAGGCAGGCTCGACCTGTACCGCGCGTCGGGCCACTTCCCCTACTACCAGGAGAGTCAGTACCCGCCGATGGTGATGCGAGACATGATGCGTAGACTGGCCGACGAGGGCTGTTCCTGCGGCGACCTGTCGAACATGATGAACGACGGTGACATCGACGGATATATGCTGAAACCGATGAACTGCCCCCACCACATCCGACTCTACGCCAGCCAACCCCGTTCCTACCGCGACCTGCCGCTCCGCCTGGCCGAGTTCGGGACGGTGTACCGCTGGGAGCAGTCGGGCGAGATCAGCGGCATGACGCGGGTGCGCGGCTTCACCCAGGACGACGCGCACCTGTTCGTCACCGAGGCGCAGATCGGCGAGGAGGTGCTCGGTTGCATCGAACTGGTGCAGGTCATCTTCGAGACTCTCGGCATGACCGACTATCGGGTGCGCGTCGGCCTGCGCGGCCCGGATTCCGACAAGTACGTCGGTGATGACGATGCGTGGCAGCGGGCCGAGCAGGCGTGTCTCGATGCTGCATCGAGCCTTGGCGTGCCGTACGTCGAGGAGCCGGGCGAGGCGGCGTTCTACGGCCCGAAGATCGACTTCGTGGTCCGGGACGTGCTCGGCCGCGAGTGGCAGTTGGGCACAGTCCAGGTCGACTACAACCTGCCCGAGAGGTTCGACCTCGCCTACACCGGCGCCGACGGTGAGAAGCACCGACCGGTGATGATCCACCGAGCGCCGTTCGGCAGCATGGAGCGCTTCGTCGGGGTGCTGATAGAGCACTTCGCCGGCCGCTTCCCGACATGGTTGAGCCCGACCCAGGCGCACCTCCTGACCATCTCCGAGAAGTACATCGACTACGCCGAGAAGGTCGCCGCGACGCTGCGAGCAGCGGGCGTCCGGGTCGAGGTCGATGACGGTGACGACACCATCGGCAAGAAGATCCGCACTCATCGCAGGATGCAGCCGGCCTACATGCTGATCCTCGGCGACGAGGAGGCCTCGACCGAGACGGTCGCGGTACGCGACCGCGCAGGCACCCAGGCGAATGGCATCCCGCTGGCCGACTTCACCGCCGCTCTAACCGACGAGATCGAATCCCGCGCCACCGGTGATCTGCTGTCCGTTCTCTCGTGATTCTCTCAGCCGAGAGGGCTGTAGGGGTCACGGGGTGGTTGGAAGAGGTGATGAGCGAGCACGCCTTCGGGTGGGGCCATGCGACTGGCGACGACGGTGTTCGGACTGTTCCTCCTGGCGGCGTCTCTGGCGGCCGGGATAATCGGCTACAACGACGGTGGTTCGCACTCGATCGAGATTCCCGACTGCACCGCCAGCATCGCCGGTCTGCAGATCGGCGACCTCTGCGACTCGGCAGCGATGATGGATGAGAAGATTCCGATCGCCGAGGGCATGGTCAACATGCTCGATGCGTCCCTGTCGATGGAATGGGACGTGCAGGGCGTCTGGTTCGGATTGGTCGAAGCGAGCGAAGCGTCGAAATGCACCGACACCGGCGAAGGCTATCTGCTGTGCGATCCGAACGAACTGGTCTTCGTCGCCGGCGGTCCGGCGAGCCAGAACTCACTCGAATGG
>CAUZSY010000106.1:0-6193 GCA_963582725.1 Candidatus Thalassarchaeaceae archaeon | reverse complement strand
TCGGCGACGACATCCTCGAACAGGAACCTGCCATCGCTGCCGGTGAAGGTACGAGCGATGATCGCATCACCATCGATCTGCAGCAACATGACCTCGGCTCCTTCGACTGTCTCGCCATCGGTACCATTCTCGATGTCGAGGGCTGATTGGACGATGCCCGAGACGGATGGTGAGGCATCCGATGTCAACTCCAAGCCGCCGAGCAGATCGGATGTGTCGGCGCTGAACAGCAGACCGCCGAACAACAGACCAAGGAAGCTTCCGGCGACTATCAACATCACCGCAGCCTTTCGGATAGTCGGCACTTCGCCGCCTCTCTGGAGGGTCGCCTCGATCTTCTGTCGGCGCCGGCTGCGGACCGCTATAGCCTCATCATCGACATCATCTCCGAGTCGCTCGTCGAGGGATTCGACACGAGGTGGTGCCTGTTCTGACTCTCGCCTCTCGGCTCGTCGGGATCTACGGTCCACGGCGCTCGATCGGATCTCTTCGGGTTCCTCGATCGCAACCACCTCGACCAAGGGCTCCTTCAGAGCCTCGACTCGGACTCGATCGCGGATCGCCTGCAGCCTCTTGGCCCGCTCGTCGTCGTCCAGGATCACTCCTCCTCTGGTGCTGGCTGACCGTCGATGTCTTGAGAGCCCTCCGCCGCCGAGGGCGATCCAGATTCATCGTCGGACATTCTCGAACGAGCCCGTTCGACCGCTCTGCGTCGGCGGATCAGAACATCCAGACAGATAGCTGTCAGCGCGGCCGTGATAGCGATGTCCAGTCCTCTGGAAGCATGCGGCGGCTCAGCGACGTCGACACCCGCATCGGAGTCCGAACCGATGCCGTTCGAGCCAGCCTGCTGGTCGCTCGCCCGAGCATCACTCGGCAGACGCTGTTCGCCTAGCCCCGACCGGAGGGCCAGTTCGACCATCCCGCCGACCAGCCCGAGGCTCTCGGCCGAGACCTTGTCGGGCGTGTCGTCATGAGTGTGCCAGTAGCCGCCCAGACTATTCGTCGGGGCGGGTGGACCGTAACTCACATCGATCAACAGAGCTGCCGGGAACATTCCCTTGACCACGAGGTGATCATCGTGGATGCCGAGACTGTCGTTCGAAGTCACCCTCGGCTGGATGGCTGGCAATCCGCCGCAGTCGGGAATCGTGGCGTGGGCGCCGAAAGGTGCTGCCATCGACAGCAGCAGGCGCATCAGTCCCGAATCGCTGTTCAACGGTTCTGCTGCGATTCCGAGGTCACCATCGCCGACCATGTCCAACAGCACGAACGCGTTGGTCCGGACCACCTCTGGCTGGCTCAGATTGTCAGCCCACCGTTGAGCGCCCATGAACAGGAGCGGTTCGCCATGGTCCTCCACATCGGTAAACAGCAGGACGATCTCGACCGAGAGATTCGCCATCGGCAGCACGCGACCCAGTTCCAGCAGGACGGCGACCCCGCTGGCACCGTCATTGGCCCCAGGGATCGGCTCGGAGCGCCGACTCTCGTTCGGGTCCATGTCAGCGGTCGGTCGACTGTCGTAATGGGCGGCGATGACGACCCGCGGTACTTCACTGACGTCATCTGCCAGCCGGGCTGCGGCGGGCAGCGTCGCGACGAGATTCGTCGCGACCTCGGTCGAGCCGTTCGGAAAGGTGACCAGATGCGCCGACTCGGTGGCGTTCCAACCCCATTCGGTCAGATTCTCGAGTACCGAGCCTCGCAGAGCCGCGCTGGCGTTCGAGCCGACCGTACGAGAACCCAGGCCGACCTGCCAGCCGACGCTGGAATTCGCAGCGACGCCGTCGAACTGCACCTTGCCGACAGCCTTGCAGGGATCTCTGGTGAGACCGTCCACCTGCCACGACGGAGTCTCATCCGCCGGTTCGTCGACCGAGCCGTGCTGCGACATCGTGGCAGCCGTCGCGGTGACATCGGACACCGGGTTGAAGTACCGGCTCAGCGAGGCGAGCAGCAACACCGTGCAGAGCACCCTCACAGCGTGCTGCTGACGCATGTCCGAACGACGCTCCATTGACTATTAAAGAGCGCACCGACGCATCCGAACAGAACAGGAGAGGAGCTGAGATGAACACTGCAGCTGACAGGAGAGGCAGGACACCGGTGATTGCGCTCGCCATCCTTCTCGTCGTGACCTCCAGCATGCCACTCGTCATGGCCTCTGAGAGCATCGAGGAGGAGACCGTTGATTTCATCGGCAGCCTGGATGATTTCGATCCAGCAGCCGACGGCAAGGCGTATCTCTTCACGCCGGAGGGCGATTCGGTCTATTCTGCGACTCGGCACCTGAAGTCAGCCTGGGTGGCGGCTGGTTATCCGAATCTGGTGCTTCCGTTCAGTCAATCGTATCAGCAGAACCACACGGTCGGCAGAGCATGTGAGAATGCTTGGTCGCAGGGTGACACATCGACGATTCCGACTGCCAGCGGAGCTATATCCGCCACGGTCGCCAGGGTGACCGCCTCGGCCGCCATCTTCGTTCAATCGGGTCGGACCCTGCCCTCCACCACCATCAACAACCTCGCGTCGACCTGGGATGGAACCGTCCACCCCACAGATATCTCCTACTTCGGCACGCCACCCGATGTCGATAACAACTGTCAGATCGAGATAGTCATCTTCGCCATCGATGGCGGCGGCAACACCGGCGGCTACTTCTCCGGCTCGATCGCCGCCTCCCGCGAGGCGATCTTCATGGACATCGACGACCTCGGTTGGAGCAATGTCATCCTCGCACACGAGTTCCAACACCTTTTGCACAACTCTCGCGACCCGTTCGAGTACATCTGGATCGACGAGGGCAACGCCGACATGGCAGCCTTCCTCTGCTTTGGCGCCGAGTCGACTCTGATCGGCCACTCGAACGCATGGACATCGAACGCGTCGATGAGCTTGCGTTGGTGGAATCAGCGGCTCGGCGACTACGGCGGCGGCTTCCTGATGATGCTGTATCTCGCCGACAAGTTCGGTGGCGGGCAGGCGATCCAGAGTCTGGTCGCTGACCAGGCGACGGGGGCTCAGGGCATCGAGCGGCTGTCCCGCAACCCGGTCGTTGGTGCACCCGCCAATGTCGGGACGACATTCGACGACATATTCGCGAACTTCACCGCCGCCGCTGCCCTCGACAGTCAGCAAGGCCGCTTCGGATTGACCAACATCGACATGTCGACCACCTGTTCGGGCAGTTCGTTCTGCCGCATCCAGTGGACGGACCAGAATCAGGCTTGGAGTGGGTTGTGGGAGAGCAATGACCACGACATGGAGGGCTGGGGGGTGCGTGTGTTCCGGTTCATCGGTGGCACCGGTTCATCACTCAATCTGATGGTCTCGCCCAGCGAGTACGGCTTCGACGGGACGGTCGTGATGAGGGATTCCGCAGCCGGCACCTGGTCGATGGAACGGATGCGATTCGATCAACAGACCGGCATCGGCACATCTGTGGTGCCTGGATTCGGCAACACGACTGACGAGGTCTACATGATCACATGGTATGGCAGCACGGTCGACGACTGTGACTACGCGCAACCGAACTGCGCCTTCCCTTCAGGTTCCACCGCCTACCCGACTGCGACCATCGATGTTCGGGCCAGCCTGATAACCGAGCCTGCAACCGTTCGCATCGACTCAATCGCCCTGCATGACCGTGACATGAGCGGCTTCGACGATACCGCCGAACTGAAGTTGCGAATCAATTCGACCGCTTTCTTCGAGATGCTCGAAGTCGAAGTGGAATCATTCGTCAACAACACGCCGATGGACAGCATCACCATTGATGTCGCTGCTGGAGGCGGTATGGAGGTTGAACAGAGTGTCTGGTTCACCAGCCCCTGGGATGGAGGTTGGACGTTCAAGGTGACGATGCTGGATGGCGCACAGGTGCTGGTCGATGAGGCGGCTTCACTGCCCATCACACTGACCAACATGCGGCCCATGGCGGCCAGCACCGCTGCGGCCAACGCGACTCAGACCTATCTCGAACTGCCGTTCTACGGCGCCGGATGGGATGAATGGGGCATGTCGATCGACAATATGACATGGCAACAGAATTATTCACCCGTCGCATACGCCTGGGACTTCGATGATGGCGCCACTTCAGGCTTGAAGGGACCGAGGCACATCTGGACGCAGATCGGCACCTACGACGTGACTTCACGCGTCATGGACGTCGGCGGTTCGTATTCGCTGCCAGTCAACTGGACTGTCCAGGTGAACGATTCCGAGGTGCCGGTACCTCGCATCCATATCGGAACCTTCGAATTGAATGGCAGCCATGAGGTGTTGACCGATCAAAGGGTGCTGTTCGATGCGAGAAAGACCGAGGACAACGTTCCTGTCGAAGCACTCCACTTCACCTGGGACTGGGGTGACGGTCAATCCGAATCCGGGATCGGGCTGGCTGAAGTCTCCCACTCCTGGTCGACCGGCAGCGCAGATGGCACGACGCACCAGTTGACGCTTACAGTGTTCGATGGCATCCACACGGTCAACAAGACCATCGAGATCATCGTCCGAAACCGTCATCCCCGGCAGATCTGGGATGCTGCGCTGGTGACCCAGACGCTGACACCGCTACCTATGCCTCTCATCTTCACCGACGACGACGGCACCATCCAGACTCTCATGTGGTCGTTCGATGAACCGGTCAACATCGATGGTGGAAGGATCACCATGGCCTCTGGCTTCAGCATCAGCCAGACCGACCTGATGACGCCGGAACCAGCATGGAACAGCCCGGGTTGGAAGACCATCAACGTGACCGCTACAGACAATGATGGCAACGCGACTGAGGCAGCAATCCTGGTACAGGTGCTGAACCAGAGACCTGTGGCGCTGTTCGAGCGGCCGGTCGACGGTACGGTGACGACGGAATACGCCTTCAGAAGCGAGTCGTTCGATGCCGACGGCGACGATGCTCTGATGACCCTGATCTGGAATGTCACAGGTTTCGCCGACCAGATCGTCAACCAGACGACGATGGTCCACACCTTCGATGAACCAGGCACCTATCGTATCACATTGACCGTGATCGACGAACGCGGTCTCGAATCACTGGCGAAGAGTTACGCCCTCATTATCAAGAATCCTCTGCCGATCCCGGTGATGAAGATCAGAGAGGCGTCGATGAACGGCAGCCTGATCGAGGTACCGGGTCAGGATGACTCTGACTACACATGGTGGCACCCGCACACCGACGCAGGTGGTCTGTTCGTCGCTCCAGGCACACCATTGCGGTTCCTCTCGAATGGCAGCCGTGATGCCGACCCCCGCTTCGCGGGCATGAATTCGCCGGATTCGAACGACCCTGAGTGGAACGGCCTGACCGATTACATCTGGGACTTCGGCGACGCCTCACCGCCGCAGCACGGTCCTTCGGCTTGGCATGCATACACTGAACCAGGAGTCTACACGGTCATCCTGACCGTCCGCGATGGCTTCGGCAGCGGCGACACCAATGTCACATCGATGACGGTGCGAATCAGTTCGGCACCCGTAGTCCTCAGCGATTCGCCGCTGCTGACAGACTACGCCATCGTCGGGGACACGACGACTCTGCATGTCGATGTGTTCGATGCGGACATCGAAGATGGCGTCCTGGCATGGCGGGACACCAATGTCGAAGAAGACAACAATGGTGACGGTATCTATGACAACGACCCGAACACGCCGATCAACGAAGGACTGAGATTGTTCTGGGACCTGGATGAGATCACCGATTCGAACTCCGACGGAGACAGCATGAACGACTGGGTCGAGGTCACTGGAGACAGCCTGACGACGATGACCTGGAACCGTAGTGGACGCTCGACCATCGTCATGCGAATCTGCGACGGCACCGATGTGTGCACCACCAGAGCGTTCACAATCAGCATCAGGGAAGCAGAGGAGGATGACGGTGCGATGACGCTGGCTGACTTCGAGTTCAAGGACATCCTGCCGAGTGGCGAGAGCAGTCTGTTCATCGCGCTGCTGATCCTGTTGGTGCTCATCCTCGGCTACTTCGTCATGCGGGCGCCGACCGAGGAGGAGGCAGAGGCAGAAGCGGTCCAGACATACGATGTCACCGAGGTTCAAGCGGAAGGCGGCATCCTCGGGATGGACCAACACACCCCGCCTCAGAAGCCGAAGAGTCTGTCGAAGAGAGACCGCACATCCAAGGACTCTGGCTACACCCGTCCGGTCGGGATGA
>CAUZSY010000105.1:0-6231 GCA_963582725.1 Candidatus Thalassarchaeaceae archaeon | reverse complement strand
CGGTCCGAGGGCGCAGAGCAGGGTGCCGTGCTCGCGGACACGTCGGGTGATCGCCCTCGTGTCCACGCCTTCGATGCCGGGCACGCCATGGGCCAGCAGGAGGTCGTGCACGCTGCCTATCGAATCTCGGTGGTCGGGTCGATCCATCGCCTGCCGACAGACGACCGCCCTGGGCCAGACGGCGGCGGATTCAGAGCAACCTGGGAGAACGCCGTAGTTGCCGAGCAGAGGCCAGGTGAAGGTCAGCACCTGACCGGCGAACGAGGGGTCGGTCAGGCTCTCCTGGTAACCGGTCATGCCGGTGGTGAACACCAGCTCACCCTCCGCCTCGACCGGCGCACCGAACAGAAGCCCCTCGTAACGACCGCCGTCCTCGAGCAGCAGGACGCCGCGCGACGCCAAGGCTGTGGAGTCGGCTGCGATGAGTGGCAGCAGATCTGCTGCATCGTGCTCCGCATGAGGCGTTGAGACACCTGATTGACCGGCCGCAGGGAGGAAGGTCCTACGAGGCTCAGCCTCCGACATCGCGCATCGTGCCGATGAAGCGCCCTTAATCGTTGGCGCGCTGGTGGCGGCCGGCCTACAGCCCGTCACCCGAGCATGTAAGACCGGACCAGCGCCCTCGAATGGGTCGCCGTAGGAGAATCACTCGGATTCGTCGGCCGACCTGCTCAGCACGGTCTTTCCGGACCGGCTGCCGACGACCCGCAACTCGCCATACGAGAAGCGAAGAGGCGTCGCGACCGAAGCGTACCATGCATCGAGGAACAGGGCGAGTGCGGCGACCTCAGAATGCGGCTGGTGGCCTACCGCGATGTTGTACTGACAGATGCCGTAGACCTGTCCGGGGACCTTGGCGCCACCGACGACTATCACCACCGGTCGGTCGCGGCGGATCGTCGGAATCACAGCTCGGAACGGCTCGCCGTACATCGTCAGATGGATGGCCACTCCGGCCGACCCGTCTAAGCCGTCCCGCTGCGCGAACCGCTTCAGCCAGCCAATCGGACTCGACTCGTGCCGCGCCTCGAAGTCGCCACCGAACCGGGTCGCGACCGAGCGCATGGTCGACAGCACCGCAGGATCCTCATCGCCGGCCAGAAGGAAGCGGTCGGCGCCGAACGCTCGGGCCGTCAATCCGAGATGGCTGGTGATGCGCTTGTCCCTGTCGCGACGGTGTGCCAACCGCAGAATGGTGACCGGCACCGCCACCTCATCGTCCGCTGCCGCCATGACCGCGCGATGTGCTCGCTGCTTTCAGACTGTCCCGACCACCGTCCAGTAGATGACCGGCGCCGGCCGTCATGGTGAGAGGATGGAGGCGTGCGATGAGGCTGTAGGTCCGACGACGAAGATGGATTCGAACGAGACTCGGCCGGTGCGCCGCCGTCGCACATACCGACCATGGCGCTGATACTCATAGCCCGGTGTCTCAAGGCTCGCTGACGGCCGCGGTCTCGGCCGGCATCAACTCGACCGGGAAGGTGGTGAGCAGGTTGCTCACCCAGGCGAGCAGCACGGCATCGAGGAAGAAGCGAGCGCTGTAGTGGACCATCACTCCGAGCGCCGCCAGCCGGATGGTCTGGAGGAAGGCGGTGGAGAGGGTCACGGAGGTGGATGGATCGAACATCAGGAACCCTATCGGTTCGACGGCCAGGTAGACCGCGAGGACGTAGAGCAGGCCGCCGATGAACGCGGTAACCGGACCGCCCTGTTCCCGGGCCAGAGAATAGACGACGGTGGCCAGGAAGACCAGCAGCGGCACGATCCATGAGACCTGGGCGAACGAAAGGTCGAGCACGACGGAGGCCGGTGTGCTGACATCACCCCAAGCATCTCCCACGGTCTTGACGGCGAGCCACCAGAACAGCGCCACCACCATCATCAGGATTCCGGACGCCAGTCCGAAGCGAACGGTCATCTGCTGCATCTCGTGCCGGTCCTCTGGCTGCAGCCGTTGGATGATCGAGTCCGCGAGCATCAGTAGATCCTCCGATGGCAGGGTCCCCGCATCGTCAGGCAGACGAAGCCGGGGGCCGCTCGGCTCCGCCGGGGAGGATTCCACAGCCATTGAGGATATATCTCCGGACGCTTCGCTCATCCGACCGAACGGTTCTCGGTCACATCATAAAGCATCCGTCGCGTGCGAGGGCTCACATGCGCGAGTGGCGAGGAAATCTTCGTCGCCACGCTGACGGCAGGCCTCGATTGATGGCGGTCATCAACATCACTCCGGACTCCTTCCACACCGATTCCCGGGTCGACTCCACCACTGCCGCGCTGACTCTGGCAGAGCGGATGCTGGCGGCCGGCGCCGACTGGTTGGACATCGGCGGCGAGTCGACGAGACCCGGCGCCGAGCCTGTCGATGTGGCGGAGGAGTTGGCCCGAGTCATACCTATCATCGAAGCGATTCGAGGGCTTCACCCAGATGCACTGATCTCCATCGACACACGGCGGGCAGAGATCGCGGCAGCTGCTCTCGATGCTGGCGCGGACATGGTCAATGACGTGTCTGGGCTGCGCGACCCGCTGATGCGCGACCTGATCGTCCAGCGACGGTGCGCGGTCTGCATCATGCACATGCTGGGCAAGCCTCGCGACATGCAGGTCGAGCCGGTCTACGACGATGTCATCGGCGAGGTGGCGGCGGCCCTGAGGCAGAAGGCAGAGGAGATTGTCGCGCTCGGGCACCCTGTCGAGTCGATATGCCTCGACCCAGGCATCGGATTCGGTAAGGCTCTCTCGGACAATCTCAGCCTCCTCTCGGCCGAGGCGGTCGAAGCGCTGCGTGGCGAGCAACGCTTCGCGGTGCTCTGGGGAGTCAGCAGGAAATCGATGTTCGGTGACCTGCTCGAGAGAGACACCACGGGCGAGCGGCTCGCTGGGACGCTGGCCGTCGCGACGCACGCTCAAGCCATCGGCGTCGACATGCTCAGGGTCCACGATGTATCGGAGCACGCCGATGTCGGCCGCACTATGGTGGCGCTCAGAGGTGCCGTACGATGACCGTCGATGATGCGACGGGACTGCCGAGTCCCGAGGACCTCGAAGAGATGACGGTTCTGGACCCGCTCAGCCTCGACGCTGTCGACCGTCGGAATTCGGTGGTGGTCGATGTCGACGAGAATCTGAGGCTCATCGGGACGGCCCACATCTCACGGACGTCGGCAGACCTGGTGGTAGCTGAGGTCGAGGCTTGGTCACCCGACATCGTTGCCGTGGAGTTGTGTCCATCGCGACTCGCGGCTCTGCGTGATCCAGAGAGATTCGACAACGAGACTCTCGGATCGCTGATAAGGTCGGGTCGCGCGCCGCTATTGCTCTTCCAGTCGCTGCTGGCGATGGAGCAGCGGCGACTCGGCCTCGACGCGGGCGAGAAGCCCGGCGTCGACCTGCTGGCAGCGATCGATGCGGGTGAGGCATCCGGCGCGCGGATCGAACTGGTCGACCGAGACATCCAGACGACGCTCAGACGCGCCTGGGATAAGATGAGATTCAGGGAGAAGATGAGGATCGTCTCCTCCCTCATCGCACCCGAGGAGGATGAGGTGGTCGACATCGAGGAGATGATTCTAGACAGCGACCTGCTGTCACAACTGCTCGACGAGATGCGGCAACTCGCGCCCGGCGCCGGTGAGGTCCTGATCGATGAGAGGGACGAGCACATCTCTGCCAGGATCGAATCTCTGCGCGGCGAAGGCAGAATCCTAGCGGTGCTCGGCGCAGGTCATCTTGAAGGCGTCGCGACCCGGCTGCGGGACGGTGCGGCGACCGGTGAAGAGAGGTTCGAGCAGTTGAACGCGCTGCCGGTGAGAAGTGCTCTGAAGCGCGCCACACCGTGGCTCATCCCGGCCGCGATGATGGTCATCGTCGCCTTTCTTCTGTCTCAGGGCGATCACGATGCTCTTCGAGAGACCGCAGTCAACTGGTTGCTGCTGAACGCCGTTCTCGCAGCGGTCGCGGTGCTGCTGGTCCGTGGCCACCCCATCGCCATCATCACGGCCGGCGTCGCCTCACCGATAACCTCGCTGAATCCGACCCTCGCAGCCGGCTGGTTCGCCGGCGCTGCGCAACTGCGCTACGAGGCCCCCACCGGCCGCGACCTGTCTGACTTCCTGATGCTCGACAGATTCAGCCTGTTCTGGTCGAACCGGGTCGGCAGGGTGCTGCTGGTCACAGTCGCCGGCAACATCGGCTCCAGCGCTGGAGCCATCCTCGCAGGCTCCTGGATCATCTCCGGCCTGCTGTGAGCCGAGAGGCAGCGAACCCACGGTTATCGAGTGACTGACCTGTCCGGCAAATCCTCGTCGTTCGACAAGTCGGGCCGGACCGGGGGGATAGAGATTTCACTATATAGCATAATCATATTATGCTTCCCATTCACATCGACCGGCGGGGACCGTCATCTTGGCATCGGCGAGACTGGATGCCGATGACGCTGTCAGTCGGGCTCGATTCCAGCAGGTCGGAGCCTCGATGATGCGAACGCTGGGACATTCCGACCGGTTGCGAATCATAGAGTTCCTGCGCGACGAGGAACACTCGGTCGGACAGATACAACGTCATCTCGGGGTCAGTCAACCACAGACATCCCAGCATCTGCAGAGAATGCTGTCGAGGCGCATCCTCACCTGTCGCAGCGACGGCAGCCATCGCTACTGCTCGGTGACGAGCCCGTTCGTCCGCAAGCTGCTGGACTGTTTCTCCGAGTGGACTGAGAGGGTCACCTCGGGTGAGTGGGCATTCCTGCTGGACACATTCGAGGGGGTTGATGAGAGATGACGGAACCCAATGCTGATGGGACTCTGGATTGTTCCGGGCTCAACTGCCCCATACCGATTCTCCGAACCAAGAGAACGATGGACGAGATGGCCAGCGGACAGGTTCTGAAGATGATCTCGACCGATTCCGGCTCATGCAATGACGTGGCGGCGTGGTCAAGGCGAACCGGCAACGAGCTGCTGAGCAGCACCAGCAATGGTGGAGAGCATGTGTTCTATCTGAGGAAGAAGTGAACGGGGACGTGAGAAGATGATCGACGAGCAGAAGAAGAGGATCAACGCTGCGACATTCCTGGAATTCACGGCTCAGGCCGACATT
Organism: Candidatus Thalassarchaeaceae archaeon; assembly: GCA_963582725.1. Classification (GTDB taxonomy): domain Archaea; phylum Thermoplasmatota; class Poseidoniia; order Poseidoniales; family Thalassarchaeaceae; genus CAUZSY01. Next base: position 1,128 of record CAUZSY010000105.1, on the reverse strand, counting down.
CAACTGTTCAAATGAGGTGGTCTGCTGGCGATTCCCACATACACGGCGCAGCACCTCTTCGAGATGATCGGAGGTGGGCAGGAATTCGTCCTCCTCGATGTCCGGAACGAGATCGAATTCCAGCGCGCGCCGATCGAGGGACCGAATGATTTCAGCATGCTGAACATACCTTACTTCGATTTCATCATCGATCCCGAGCAGAGCGCCGAGATGGTGCCATCGGGCGTGCCCATTCGCATCGTCTGCGCCAAGGAGGGTTCCTCGGAATTCGTCGCCGATGTCCTGATGGACTGTGGCAGAGAGGACGTCGCTTGGTTGGCAGGTGGCATCACGAGCTGGGGGAACGTCCTGATTCCCAGACGCATCGACCCGGGTGATGCCGCCTACGAACTGTGGCAGTTCAACCGGCCGGCCAAGGCTTCCTGCGGCTATGGTCTGATCCACGAAGGCGAGATGATGGTTTTCGACCCTTCTCGCGCGGCTGATTTCCTGATCGGATTCGCCGCTTCGCGAGGTGCCACCATCACGCACACATTCGAGACCCACTTGCAGGCGGATTACATCTCCGGCAGTCCACTCCTGATGCAGAAGACCGGCGCCACCTTCGTCGCACATGACGACGATTATTCGATCAGCGAGTTCGATCGACATTCGATCGTCGATGGTGAATCATTCCAGTTCTCATCACCGAAAGGCCCCTCGGTCATGGCCACCCACTCGCCAGGGCACACGCCTGGATCGACTACATACGTGATCGATGAGAAGTACATGATCTCGGGCGATACCGTGTTCATCGTCAGCATCGGTCGACCTGATCTGGGAGAGCGGGTGGTCGAATGGTCGAAGACCCTGTATTCGACGCTGAAGGAACGCATCTCCGTCCTGCCGGACGAACTGCTGGTTCTTCCTGGACATTTCTCTGACTGGCAGAAGGAAGCAGATGAACATCTGCGCATCGTCAACGATTTCGGTACTGTCAAGGCGCTCAACGAGTCCATCTACGGCATCGATGACGAGGCTGAATTCGTCGATTACATCAGAGCACACATGCGCGACCAGCCCGAGGTCTACGCGCAGATCCGCCTGGTCAATGCCGGCATTCTGCAGCCGAACGTCGACGAACAGGAT
>CAUZSY010000104.1:0-6254 GCA_963582725.1 Candidatus Thalassarchaeaceae archaeon | reverse complement strand
GAGGAGACTGGTTAGAAGGTCGCAGTCGGAACTGCCGCAGCGGTGCAATACAGCCCGCATCTACGCCCTCTCGCAGCATTGATACGGTGGCTGACCTGAGCGGCCGCAACTACTCGTAGGTCTTGACCATCGCCTGTATGAAGCGTCCATTCCGGGCGACTGAGATTCCACCTATGGGTGTCCAGCCGTTCGCCATATGCTGCCTCACGCTGGTAACCAGAGAACCAATGTATCTTCTGTCGCACACGCAATAGTCCGCATAATCAAACATGGTTCGGCCATCGTGGTTTGGCCCTTTATCCTGCCGAGGGCGGTTTTCAATGAGGGCCCGGAAGGGCCCTTGACCGCGCGCGCGAGAGCGAGGAGAAACGGCCCCGCCGAATGACCCACCGGCGCCCCCTAATGACTCACCTTATGGGCATGTTATCGGGCGTTCGGAGGGGGTCCAATGAGAAGAATTGGTTTTTTCACTCACCCGCTATCGGGTTTTGGTCTAACGATTTCAGAACGATGCGCACGCCGAGAGTCGAACTCGGGTGACGAGGTTGGGAACCTCGTATCATGGCCACTAGATCACGTGCGCGCAGACCGGACCACCTGTCAGGTCGGCATAATCTCTGCGGGGCGAATGGTCGAAGGCGGTTCTGCCGGTAACGACTCGCCCATCGAAACCTACGACATCGGACCTGCCATGACGGTGAAGTCGGCTCAATCCAGACCCAGCGGCGAGTGGTGATCGATCGCCTCGGCCATCGACAGACGGCCGACCGCGACCGCGCGCGCGAGGCTGCTGGGAATCGTCGTGCGGCCTTCGCTGGCCCGCCTGCTGCGCCGCTGGATCTCGCGGACCTCGCCCTCCGTCGGTCTGACCGGCAACCGCTCCGATTGTCGAACGCCGTCCAGCCTCGCGATCCTCATCGCGGCCGATGAGTGCTGATGTCTCGACACGCCTCTCGAGGTGCGCTGCTCGTCAACTCGCTCGACCGGCAGGCCGCGGGCCAGACAGAGATTGATGATCCGGTTAGTGATGGTCGGCGAGCCGTCGCCGACCCTGATGACCACCGATCCGTGCTCGATGGCATCGATGATCCTCTGGATCCGGACGACCGTGTCATCGACGCTCTCCAGCTGACCGCGGCCGAGCACCGTGCCATCGCCCAGCCAAGCGATGCCAGGTCGTGGCCCCGGGTCGACCCCGATGCACAACTCTGAGACCGTGTCGCTGGCTTCGATCCTGTGCAGCGCCCGATCGACCGCGATATCGACCGAATCGAGGGTCGTCGGGATGCCACAGCCATCCGGGTCGGCGTGAACCTCGCTCGGACTGGCGAACCAGGCCGCGACATCGGCCGGCAGAGCGGCGCCCGGCTGCAGCTGCAGGCAGGGCACGCCGCGCCGCTTCAACTCGGCCAGCAGACGGTACGCTAGCCGGAAGTCCTCGGTACGGACCGCCAGACAGCGCACACCAGCAGGTCGGCTCTCGGAGCGTTTGAATGTGCGCATGCGAAGTGAACCGGTGGAGGGTGTCCGACCGATGGCGGGAGGGCACTGGAGAATCGTGGATCTGCCATAGCAGCGAGGGGTCTGGGCGAATCGGCATCGGCGAGCGAATCGGCCGCACGGCACCGGCACAGCCGCAACGGATGAGTAGGGGGGGGGACGCCGGTCGGTCGATGGGGTCGCAGTACGAGCGCGAGCTGCGCAATGTCCTGGCAGGCAAGCCGGCGGGCGTCAGGGCTGTCACTCGCTCGTGCAGCGAGGTCGAGCGGGCCTTGGCGATGCTGGTCATCGAGCGCCCTTTCCTGGTCGTCCGGGCGGCCGGCAGCGGCACGGAGGGGACTGGTGACCTGCTGGTGCTGCGCGGCGACGTCTGCTTCCCGATCGAGGTGAAATCGACCAAGGACCGTAAGTTGTACCTCTCGGGCCGGACCCTGGAGCAGTACAGGGCGATGCGCGATGTCGGCAGTCGGTGCGGGCTGATGCCGATGTACGCGCAGCGATTGAAGGGAGTCCGAGGCGACTCCTGGCGGCTGTTCCGAGTAGATGTCGGACCGCTCGAAGGACGGCTGTCGGTAATCGCTAGGCGGCTGCCGGCGCTACCCCTGACCAGGAACGGCAGACCACATCTCGACTGGGACAAAGGCATGCCGCTGCACCGTTTCCTCGGTCTGGTCTGCCGGCGCGACGCGGAGGCCGAGGAGAGCGATGCGGCGTCCCGTTCGGCCGGCATCGACAGGATGCTCGAACGGCTCTCTGAACGGGCCGGTGAGACATCTCCTGAGAGTGGTGAGGCGACGGCGATGACGGAGCCGACCGCCCAGGCATTGGCATCGAACAGCGCCACCGAAGAACCGACTGATGCACTGACCGACGAGGAGGTCCCCCCGCCTGCCGACATCCCCGAGTGGGCCGATCGATTCAGTCTCTGACTTCGTTCTCTCCGCCGTCATCGGCATCGTCAGCGTGGTCGGCGTCATAGGCATCGGCGCTGAGTTCCTCTTCCATCGAGGAGATGCGCTGCGTCGTCCTCGTCGCCTCCTCTCGGACCCGTGACAGGTCGGCCTGATCGAGGATGCGCTGGACCGACTCGCGGTCGCGCCGCAACGAATGCAGACGCCTTGCGACGCTGCTGCGCTGCGGCCGCTGCTCTTCGCCCATCGGTCAGGCCGGGGCGGTGCTGCGTCATCAACCGACCGGCTGATCGGCCGATCAGTCCGACGGCCTGAGACACATCACTCAGATTGAAAGGGGCGGAGCGGACGGCAGGGACATGCCTCCGGCAAAGGTCGAACAGCCGATGCCGTGGATTCGCTTCATGCTGCTGGCGGCGATCCTTTACACGCTGTCACCGATGCTTACGCCGCTCGCCGTCTGGTACCTGGCGCTGATCCATCTCGAACGGCGGGGCGTCCTCGATCGCTGGAACGCGACCCGCATCCTCGGAGTCGTGCTGATGGTCCGGACCAGTCAGGGCAGACGGCTGCTCGACAAGATCGCCAAACCCCGCCGCTTCTGGCGCGCCTTTGGCGAGGCTTCGATCTGGCTCTGCGTCACCTCGATGGTCATCGTCTTCCTGCTGCTGCTGCTGTCCGCCGTCGCCTCGGTGCTGGCACCACCGGTCAGATCAATCGGCGCCAGCGACGTCATTCTGATTCCCGGCGTCACCGGCTTCGTGCCGCTATGGTGGCCGCTGCTGGCCCTGGTCGTGGCGCTGATCATCCACGAGTACGGCCACGGCCTGCAGGCGCGAGCCCACGGCATGCAGATCAGGAGTTTCGGCCTGCTGATGGCCGGCCCCCTGCCGATCGGTGCGTTCGCCGAACCGGAGAGTCGTGAACTGCTGGCCGCGCCGCGTCGCGAACGGCTGCGTCTGTACGCGGCCGGTCCGGCGGTCAACATCGTCGCCTCGTTCCTCGCCTTCCTCGTCATCGCGCTGGTCTGCAGCCAGTTCGCCGCGGTCGATGCCGGCGCTCACGCCAGCGGCATCGTCGCTGACGGTCCGGCAGAGGCGGCTGGACTCGAGCCGTACGAGAACATCGTCGGTGCGAACGGCCAGCCGATCACCGACGCCGCGGCGCTGTCCGCCTTCCTCGCCGCGAACGAAGCTGACGACACGGTCATCCTCGACGTCCGTGCCAAACCGGCTGACGGCGGTGCGCTTCGACAGGTCGAGGTGACTCTGGCCGACCGCTATGCGTACGAGGTCGAACGGGGCACCGACCCGGAACTGCTCGACCTCGTCGGCATCGAACCCGGTGATGGTTTCCTAGGCGTCAGCGGTCTGTCCGATGCGACCGTCGGCGTCGATAGGCTGGCCGGACCGATGAGCGGCGACATGACGCTGTCGAGGAGAGCATTCGGATTACTCATCCAGCCGCTCGAACTGCTGACCATCCCGCTCGACTTCGATGGCCAGCTGATGCATCCCGAGGAGGAGGCGCTGATCGCCATCGACGAGTCATCGCCGCTCGCCTTCATCGGCACCTCCGGCGGCATCGTGCTGCTGGAGGCGCTGTTCTGGTTGATCTGGATCAACATGCTGCTCGGCTTCGCCAACCTGGTGCCGATGATCCCGTTCGACGGCGGTCACATGATGACCGATCTGGTCCACTCGGTGACCGACCGCGTCAACCGGCGCTTCGGCGGTTGGCACCCCCTTCGAGTCGAGAGGTTCGCCCGCGTCGTCTCGGGCTGGTCGAGCCTCGTCGTGCTGATGATATTCGCATTGCCCGTCGTGCTCTCGATGCTGCCGAGATGACGGCGGCGACCTAGGCGATGACCTGGGCGATGGCCTCACTCCTCGGCCTGTCCAGCCGAGTTCTCTCCACCCGAGCCGCCGCCCGAGCCGCCGCCATCGACCACCTCGTCAGCCGCAGCATCTACGCTTGCCGATGCAGCGCCGCCAGCATGCATCTCCGGCGCCCCCTTGAGCAGCCGGTTGATGCCGAGGTCGATCACCACCGGTATCGCGATGAACGCGGCGATGGTCAGCAGGATCGCGTTCCACGCGTGTCGCGGCACCGCGCCCGCGTTGGCCGACGCGGCCAGCTTGACCGCCCCGAACCAAGGCAGCTCGGGACCGGCCACGCCCTCGACCCAGTCGATACGAACCGCCTTCACCGGCTGGCCGTTCTCATCGATCAGACCCCATGATCCGCTGACATGTGGGTCGCTATCACCCCTGACGGCGCGCATCTGGTCGATCTGACAGCCGTTCGTCTTCGCATTGTCACCAGTCGTCAGGAAGCCGGTGTGCTGTGGTTTCCAGTCACGGATAGAGAGTGTGCCATGTGGCTCGCAGGGGTAGTCGAGGTCGATGGATATGGAGGTGGAATTGGTGATGCCGGTTCCGGGAACGTCGAATGTCAGGACACAGACCCCCTCGCTGTCAGGCCCCTTCAGACTCGGGTCCCAGACCCCCGACGAGCAGACTCCCGGAGCAGCCGCCTCCTCGGTAAGATTAGCCAGAGCTCTGAGCAGCGCGCGATGGATTATCGGCGTGTCGTTGCCACCGTTCTTGCGGTAGATGATGACGTCACCCGGCATGCCATGACTCCGATGACCCTCGTGCTCGCCGCCCGCCTCGGTCGCCTCCGCCCAGGTGATCACCGACCTGCGCTCGAGCGACATCACGAGGATGATGTCACCCGGATCGATGATGCCGACGGCGCCCACCTCGTCGTGCATCATAGAACCCGATTCGACGACCACCATAGGTGGTGTCGTGCCGGTCATGACGACCATCGCGCCGAGCAGGATCAGGATGAGTCCGATGGCGAGCAGCGCTTCGCGCATCCAACTCCATGCCCGGTCCATACCGATCTCCCGACTCATTCCTCGGCGTCCGACTCGGATGAGGTCGTCGGCTGGCTGTCCGGCTCGTCGGCGACTTCACCGGCCGGACGGGTCATCACCAGCAGCGCGAACATCGCCGCCATGAGCAGACCGCCGATCAGGTCGAGATGCGGTGCGGCGACGGCGCTGTAGTCGGAGCCGCTGATCATCAGGGTCAGGTCGAGGCTGTGGTCGCGCGGTCCGCCGACGGTCTGCCGGACGATGCCGGAGATGGCGTTCCAGAGCAGTGCCAGAAGGCCGGCCAGCGAGACCAGGATGGTGCCCTTGTGAACGGACGGCTCCTTGAGCCAGGAGATCTGTGAGAGCGCGCGAGCCAGATTGGACTCCTCGCAGTTCCACCAGTCGGCGAGGAACTGATCGCCCTCGCTGGCCGCCTTGATCGCGGCGGCCGGTTGGCCGAACAGGCGGCCAGTCCGGATGCGCAGCTCCTCGTAGTGCTCGATCAGCCGTGCCTGATGCTTCCGACCGAGCAGTTTCGCGGCTTCCTCGGCCTCCTTCCGGCGGCGCATCACCTCGGAGCGGGAGTCCAGCACGAGCACCTCGTTCAGGATGCTGAGGTTCTGTGCGTAGTGCATGTATTCAGGACCGGCCCAGATGCCGAGGACGAGGGCCAGAACAAAACCGATCCAGGTCCAGTCGCGGAGCGCTTCGCCGCCCTCGCTGGTGGCACCACCGAGGAACAGGAAGAAAATGATCGACCAGACCACGACGGCGATCGACAGCATCGTCATGACCTGCAGTATCACCAGATGGTCGTCTCGCTTCGATTCCCACCACTTCTTCACCGGTTCGGTGAGTCCCTTCATCCTCGACGTCATCGCCCTCGACCGAGACGCGCGAGGCGGTCTACCATCATCCCCTTTTCGGCCGAAACGGACCCGATGAGACTCAGGACCGTA